>JAIOPP010000074.1 GCA_021413845.1 Planctomycetia bacterium
GCCCCCCAGACGTCGCCGAAAGGCACGAACGCCCCGACCCGAACGTAACCCCCGAACAAGCCCCTCTCCGACAAGAAGAGAAAAAAGCGGGCCCGCGCCCGCGGTGTATCTTGACCGAGAGCTTCCTATAGGTGCCACCCGCGACTTGCGGGTCCTGGGTGGCGCGGAATCTTGAAACGATTCTCTAAAACTGCGTCGTCGAGGTCGTGGCCGTGATCGGCGTTGGTTGCAGTTGGCTCACCACCGTGGCTTGCGCCGTTGCGGTGCCGGGTTGTCGGGCGATGCCGTGAACCTTAAAGATCTGCTCTTCGCCCGGTCGCAATTCGGCGATCGGTTGAAACCGAATGATCCGACCTTCTACCGAGAACGGCGTCGGGCCCTGGTGCCCGGCCGACGGCGTCATCTGCTCCGGCAGCAACACGCTCACGGCCACTTGCCGATCCGGCACGTTGCCTAAGTTGCGAACGCGCACATCGTAGATCTGTTCCTCGCCGACCGGTCTTGGGTCGCGCTCGTCTTCGATATTCAGCGCCAGCGTCGTCTGTCGGGCCGTGATCTCCAAGCAAGCTTCCGAATCGGCTCGGGCTCCTTCTTGGCAAATCAACGTGGCTCGGTTGCAGATCCGTTGCCCGGCCGCTTGGGCCACGCTTTCGACTTGGTACCGAAACGCTTGTCCCGGGGCGAGCGTCGGCAACGTCCAAAACAAGTTATTGCCGTTCGATTTCCAACCGTCGGTCGCTTGCATCGGCGCGATCCCGAGATCGTACGTGTCGTCGAGGCGGACGTTCGTCGCCGTGGTCTGACCAACGTTCGCGATCTCGATCGTAAACATCACGGCGTCGCCGACCATGGCCCGCGTCGTGGCTACCGTTTTGCGAACGGTGAGTTGCGGCAGAGTCGCGGTGCTCGGGGCCGACGGAGGCGGCGTTACCACCGGCGGCACGGCCTGCACCGTCGCCGCGACGGCCGTCACGCACGCTTGCGCACTGCCTCGGTTGCCGTTGTTGCCGGTAAGCTCCATCGTGTTGCACCAGCGTCCCGGTTGCACGGCCTTGAGCCGCACGTTCACCTTCCGCGATTCGCCCGGTGCCAAGTCGCCAAGCTCACGATTCTCGATCGGGCTCGCGGCAAACTCGTGCTTCAAGCCGTCGTCGAAGCGGTCGATCAACACGATGCCGGTCGCTTTCGTGCTCCCCCGGTTCGTGACCGTCGTGACGAACGTAATGTCTTCCCCGACGGCTGCCTGCTGCGGCGCGACCATCGTGATCTCGACCGAAGGGCTCGTCACCGTCGTCGCGGCGCAGTCTTGAGCCGAGACGCCGTCGGCCGAGCGGACCGTCGCGCAGTTGTTGATGATGCCGGCTTGCGACGTGCGGAAACTGAGCTCCAACGAGCGCGACTGCCCGGCCGGCAAGTCGCCGAGTTGCCAGGTCACCGTGCTCCCGGTAACCAAGGCCGGCGGGTTGCTGCCGATCAACGTCAACGTGTTCGGGATCGCATCGGTCACGGTCAGCAGCCGCGCCGAAAGATCGCTCGGGTTGCGCACGTCGATGCGGTACGTTACCGTGCCGCCGACGGCGACTTCGGCCGGGCCGCTCTTATCGATCGACAGCCCTGAAGCCGTCGTGCTCCAAGTCATCTGTGTCGATCCGGTGCCGACGGCGAGCTGCGTCCCGTCGCCCCCCGGCCAATCCGCCGGACGAATCACTTGGATATTGACCGTGTTCGTGCCCGCGCCCGGCTGTTGTTGAAAGATCTCGACCGGTGCTTGGCCGAGCGCGTTGGTCGTGACTTCGATGATCTGCGAGCCGCTGGGCGCAAAGCCGGCAGGCGGACCGCCGGCGATCTCGTAGCGCACCCGGTATCCGGCGAGCGGACAATGGTTCGAGTGCTTCACCAGCATGGTCGTGAAGGTATGCCGCGAGCCGGCGGGGTTGATCGCCGGCGGCGGAAACGTCCATTGGCAATCGACCCAATAGACGGTCGCTGTTTGCTTATGCGCATTCCAACCGCGCACGCTCGGCGCCACGGCCGACACGAACGATGTTCCTTCCGTCGGCGACGACATCGTCACCCAAGCCTGACCGCGCAGCACCGGCACGTCGTCGGTCGACTCGGGCGTTCCTCGATTGAGCATGATGAACTTCGGCGACGTCGAGCTCACGGCGAACGTGTTGTCGATCTTCCGCGTCGTCCGACCGACGTGGTGCAACCATTCGAGCGGGCCCGTCTCGCCGGCTTGCACGAAGTAGCCGACCGAGTTCGGCGCGATCGACCATTCGACCGGCTCGTTGGCGATGAGAGCTTTCCCCTCGCCGCACACCGCCGCTTGCACGACCACTTCGCTGCCGACCGGCGCGATGATCTTCGCCGGAGTCACCATTACGGCGGTCGTGTCGTGCTTCGACGGCGGGCCCGGCCGCTGGTGGTAGGGGGTGTCCGTCGTAAAGATCCGCTTCCCCGTCGGGTCGATATGCGACGTATGTTTCGCACAGCCGGCCGACAACGCGACGCTCGCGACGAGCAGCAGCGCCGTCGTCGTGCAGGAGCGGGTTGTTCGGGAAACGAACATCGTCGTCGTGTTCCCGGGGGAATCGGGAACGCCTCAGGGTCCGTGATACTTCCATGTGCCGCACCGGGGAAGGTGCGTGAGAGGTTTTCAGAGCGCGAACGGGGGAAGTTCGCAATGCGCAGAAATCTCTCATGGAAACGTAGCATGCGTTTTGGCAACATGGTGAAAATCTGCGCCCCACCTCGTCGTTAAAACGCTTCCGCGCATCGTGCGATCGCTACGAGCCGCACAATCGGGGGATAAACGGCGGGCCACGCGTTCGCACACGCACTTCCTTGAACTCGACGCCCGTGCTTGGTAGGTTGCTACCGGTCCGATCGCCGGCCGTTGATCTTTGTTTTCCCTCCCCTTTTGCGTCAAAGACCCTTCACCGCTCATGGCTCTCACTCCAGCTCAGCTCAACCAACTCGCCAAATACGATACCCCGACGATCTGCAACATCATCGAGTTGTTCGATGTCGTGCCGCGCAACCGCGGCTACATGGACGCTCGCATCCGTTGCAACTTCCCGGAGCTTCCTCCGATGGTCGGCTACGCTTGCACGGCCGCTTTCCGCAGCGACGCGCCGCCGAAGGGGGGCGATGCCTACGGCTCGATCGATAAGCAGCTCGACCAGTTCGCGTCGTTGCCCGGCCCCGCCGTCGTCGTGTTTCAAGATCTCGACGATCCGGCCGTGGCGGCGACCTTCGGCGAAGTGATGTGCTCCACGTATCAAGGCTTCGGCTCGAGCGGCCTCATCACGTCGGGCGCAGGGCGCGACATCGACCAAGTCCGCGCGATCAAGTATCCCGTCTTCACCAACGGCTCGATCGCCTCGCACGGCTATTGCCACATGCTGCACCTCGGCTTGCCGGTCCGCATCGGCGGCATCACAGTCAACCAAGGGGACTTGCTGCACGGCGACGTCAACGGCGTGGCGCGGATCCCGGTCGAGATCGTTCCGGCGATGCTCCAGATCGCCGACGAGTTCGTCGACGCGGAAAAGATCGTGCTCGACTATGTGCGCGAGACCGGCCCGAAGAGCGTCGCCACGTTCGCCGCCAAGCGTAAGGAGTTCTCCGCCGTCGTGGCGAAGATCACCGAGAAGGCCAAGAACTCGCGTTAAGTTTTCGCCGCTGCCGGGCCACCGGCGCGTGGAGAGGAGTTCTCGTCGATGCGGCACGCCGGACGCCTACGCTCGTTCGTCGGTCTCTCGCTCGTCGCGATTCTATCGCTTCAAGCCGTGTCGTTCGCGCAGCGAGCGCGCGGGGCCGAGGTCGTAGAAACCGACGAAACGATCGCGGAGCTCGTGCGCGAGCTCGATGCTCCACAGAAGGCCCGTCGCGAGGAAGCGGAGCGGAAGCTCATCGCGATCGGGCCGAGCGTCGTCGAGCGATTGCCGAAGCCGGGCCCGAGCGTCTCGGCCGAGGTCGTCGGACGTTTGAACCGCGTCCGGGCGGCCCTCTATCGAGCCCGCGCCGAAGCGAGCGTCCACGCGTCGACGATCACGCTCGCCGTGAAAGACGCCTCGCTCGCGCAAGTCTTCGCGGAGATCGAGAAACAAACCGGCAATCATCTCGTCGATTTCCGCCGGCAGTTCGGTCAGCAAGCGGCCGACCTCCGACTGACGCTCGACATGGCGAAGCAGCCGTTTTGGAAAGCGCTCGACGCCGTCGCCGAACAAGCCGGCATGGAAGTGTATCACTTCGCCGGCGAAGACGGCTTGGCCTTGGTTGCCGCACCGCAAGATAAAGCCAAGCCGCGCGTCTCACCGCACACTGTGAGCTATAGCGAAGCGTTTCGCATCGAGGCGCGCCGCGTCACCGCTTCGCGCAACCCCGCCGTCGCCGACGGGGGCGAGCTTCGGGTCGAGCTCGAAGTCGCTTGGGAGCCGCGGCTGAAGCCGCTGTTTCTCACGTCGAAGATGAGCAAGGTCGCCGCGATTGACGACCGGGGCGAGCCCATCGCGCCGGGCAATGCCGAACTCGCGACCGAGATTCCTCCGCAAGGGAAAGCCTGCCGCGCCGAGATCGCCTTAAGCTTCAAGTCTCCCCCGCGCTCGGCGCAGGCGATCAAAACGCTGCGCGGCACGCTCGATGTCTTGCTCCCCGCCGAGTTGCACACGTTCCGCTTCACGAAACTCAACGACGCCGGCCGACAAGAGCAGCGCGCCGCGGCCGTGACGGTCGCGATCGAAGAGCCGCGCAAAAACAACGACCTCGTGCAGATCGCGCTCGCGTTGAAGTACGAGAATCCGGCGAACGCCCTGGAGTCGCATCGGGCCTGGTTCTACAAGAACCCCTGTTATCTTGAAGCGGCCGACGGCACGAAGACCCCGCCCGGCACGATCGAATTGACGCGCCAATCGAACGATGAGCTGATGCTCAATTTACTATTCGCCCCCGACGGCGATTGGACGCGACAGACGTTCGTCTATCAAACGCCGGCCGATATCGTCGTGCTGCCGGTCGTCTACGAATTCTCCGATCTACCACTGCCGTAATCGAGGTTCCCTTGCCGCATCGCATTCGTTTCGCACGCTCCCCCCGGCGCAACTTCGCTTGGCTCGCCTGTTGCTCCGCGATCGGCTTGTTGCTCGCCGCCGCCGGCGCGGCGCATGCGCAGTCGTCGCCGGGCGGGCTTCCGCCGGAGTTGACGAAAGTGCCCGACGACACCGTCGTAGCGACGGTCGACGGCGCCCCGATCAGGTTCGTCGACGTGCGGCGGCAGATACTCGGCTCGTTGGAAGGGCGGAAGATTCCATCGCAAGCGATGCCGCTGGTCTATGCGCAAAGCCTCGACCAGATCGTGCAACGGCGTTTGATCGCCGCGAAGCTCAAGGCCTTGAAGTTCGAGCCGACGCCGGAAGAACTCGCGCAAGCCGAAGCGGTCTTTCAAGCCGGCTTGAAAGCCCGCGACAAAACGCCCGAAGCCTATTTCCGCCAGACCGGCTTCACCGCCGGCGATATCGCCGAGATTCGCTATTGGGACATTTGCTGGCACCGTTACGTCGCCGAGCAACTGACCGACGCGGCGCTGGAAAAGTATTTCGCAGCGCACCGCCGCGACTTCGACGGCACCGAAGTGCGCGTCAGTCACATCCTCTTGCGGATCGAAGGGCAACAAGATCAAGCGACGGTTGCCGCGGCCCTGCAAAAGGCCGGCACGATCCGGAGCGAGATTCTCGGCAAGCAGACCACGTTCGCCGAGGCCGCGAAGAAGTATTCGGCCGGCCCGAGCCGCGAGCAAGCCGGCGACCTCGGCTTCATTCCGCGACAAGGGCGGATGGTGGAAGCGTTTTCCAAAGCCGCCTTCGCGCTCAAGAAAGACGAGCTCAGCGAACCGGTCGTATCGCCGTTCGGCGTGCATCTGATTACCGTGACGGAAGAAAAACCCGGCGACACCGACTGGCGCAAGGTGCGTGAACCACTGGTCGCCGCCGCGCGGCTCAGCCTATTTCAATCGCTCGGAGCCGAACTCAAGGGGACGGCGAAGATCGAATTCACCGGTGCGATCCCGCATTTCGATCCCACGACCGGCAAGATCGTCGCGGGTAAGTAATGGCGCTGCCGATGCCCGACGCGCGCTGGAAGAAAGCGTTTACGCGCAAGCTGCGAGCGTGGTTCGACGAGGCGAAGCGCGATCTTCCCTGGCGCCGCTCGCGCGATCCCTACCGCATCTGGATCAGCGAGATCATGCTGCAGCAAACGCAAGTTGCAGCGGTCATCGATTATTTCAATCGCTTCCTGGCGGCCTTCCCGACGGTCGCCGAGTTGGCCGCCGCGCCGGAGCGCGAGGTGCTTAGGCTCTGGGAAGGGCTCGGCTATTATCGCCGCGCGCGGCAATTGCATCTCGCGGCACAGCAGATCGTCGGCGAGCACGGCGGCGCTTTTCCTCGCGATCCCGTCGCGGTGCGTGCGTTGCCGGGCATCGGACGCTACACGGCCGGCGCAGTCTGCTCGATCGCCTACGATCTGCCCGAGCCGATCTTGGAAGCGAACACGGTCCGGCTCTTAAGCCGGCTCTCGGCCTATCGCGACGACCCGCTCGCGAAAGCCGGCCAAGATCATCTTTGGGCCTGGGCCGGGGCGATCGTCCCTCGGGAAGAGCCCGGCCTCTTCAATCAAGCGCTGATGGAGCTCGGCGCGCTCGTCTGCACGCCGCGCGAACCGCGCTGCGTAGAGTGTCCCGTCGCGGGCCTTTGCGCTGCGCGCAAGCTCGGCCTGGAGCGCGAGATTCCGCAGCCGAAAGCGAAGAAGGAAATCGAAGCGGTGCGCGAAGCGGCGGTGCTGGTGCGGCAGCGCAACAAAGTGCTCCTCGTCGAACGAGCCGCCGGCGAACGTTGGGGAGGGCTCTGGGACTTCCCTCGCTATAGCGTCGTCGCGGAGCAGCCCGAGAACATTCGCGTAGGACTACAAGCCGAGATGCTCGCCACGCTCGGCATCGAAGTCGCCGTCGGCGAACGGCTGCATACGCTCAAACACGGCGTTACGCGCTTCCGCATCACGCTCGAAGCCTACGCCGGCGAATACGTCCGCGGCAAACTCAAGCCCGAGGGCTTCGCCGCGGCCCGCTGGGTAAAGCCGAGCGAACTCGCGGAATATCCGCTGAACGTGACCGCGAGAAAACTCACGAAGCTGCTGGATGTGAAACAGCAGCGCCTCGGTTTCAGCGAGTAAAGCTCAGCCCAAGATCGCGGCGACTTCGAACGCGGCTTCCGGAAAAGCCAGGCAATGCAGCGGCTCGCCGCGCCGGAGCGTGTGCAGCTCTTCGTAAGCGGCGCCGTTCGGCTTGCGGCGCACTTCGATCGTCTCCGCGTGTAAATCGACAAGCCAATATTCCAGGATACCTGCCGCGGCGTAAAGTTGTGCCTTCAAGCCTCGGTCGTAAGCGAGCGATGTATCGGAGACCTCGATCGCCAGTAAGACCTCATCAGGTCCCGGGTGCGCTTCAGCCCCTTTTTGTCTCAGCTTAAAGATCAGGCAATCCGGTTGCGGCTCCGATTGACGGCCCAATCGAACCGGGCCTTGAATGCGAGTCGTCGCCTTCTTGGTAAAGGCAAGAACTAATAGTTCGGTCAGTCGATCCACGCATTCCGCATGTCGATTCCCGATCGGGTTCATCTCTATGATTACTCCGTCGATGAGTTCGACCCGTTCGAGTTGCGAGAGAATGCCGGCTTCCGCCATCTTGTAATACTCATCGACATCAAACCGTCGCTGAGTCGGGCCTGTCGAAGACACGGCCTGCGCTACAGGTGCGGCCGGCACGGTCGGTAAGGCGACTTCGGGAGGAGCGGCGGGAGTAATATCTGCGATAGCCATGTCGCAATTATACCCCATGAAAACTGCCCGGAAAACAAGGGGGATTCGCTCTATATCCGCCCCAGCAACTCATCCACCGCCGCGCCGATATCCGCGTGGCGCATCAAGCTTTCGCCGACGAGCATCGCATCGATTCCCGCCTGCTGCAAGCGCTCGGCCTCGGCCCGTCCCGCGATCCCGCTTTCGCTCACGAATACGCAATCGTCGGGCACCAGTTCGTGCATCCGCATCGAGTGCTCGAGGTCGACCTCAAAGGTGTGCAGGTTGCGGTTGTTCACGCCGATGAGCGTCGCACCGGCTTCGACGACGCGCGACAAGTTCGCCGGCTCGTAGAACTCGACGAGCGGCGTCATCCCTAGCTCGACGATCAAACGATGCAGGCTGCGGAGGCCGCAATCGTCGAGACACTCGGCGATCAGCAGCACGGCGTCGGCTCCCGCGGCGCGCGCTTCATACACCTGATAAGGATCAAGAATGAAATCCTTGCGCAACACCGGCAACGCCACGGCCGCGCGCACGGCGCGCAGATAGTCGAGGCTCCCTTGAAAGAACTGCTCGTCGGTGAGCACGCTTAAGCACGTGGCACCATGACTCTCGTAGATGCGGGCAATGGCGACCGGGTCGAAGTCGGCTCGGATCACCCCCTTCGAAGGGCTCGCCTTCTTCACTTCGGCGATCAAGCGAATCGGCCCTGCGGCGGCGAGCGCGCCGAAGAAGTCGCGCGGCGGCGGAGCAGCGGCGGCCGCACGCTCGACTTCGCTCAGCGGTCGCACGGCTTGGGCCTGCGCGATCTCGCCTCGCTTCACCTTCGTGATCTTATCGAGAATCGTCGCCACGCGGGATGCTGCGCCTCTGCTACTAGTGCTTGAAGTGTCGTCGGCCGGTGAAGATCATCGCCAGTCCGTGCTCGTCGCAAGCGGCGATCACATCCGGGTCGTTGCGCGAGCCCCCCGGCTGAATCACGGCCTTCACACCGGCTTCGGCCAGCAGTTGAATCGAGTCGGGAAACGGGAAGAACGCGTCGCTCGCGATCACGGCCCCTGCGATTCGGTCACCGGCTTTTTGCAGCGCGATCTGCACGGAGTCGACCCGGCTCATCTGCCCCGCCCCGGCTCCGAGCAGCATCATCTCCTTCGCGGCGACGATCGCGTTCGATTTCACATGCCGCACGACCGACCAACCGAACCGGAGATCGGCCAGTTGTTCCGGCGTCGGCTGAGCCTTCGTCACGATCTTCCATTCCGCTTCCGGATCCGGCAGCGAGTCGGCCGTTTGCACGAGCATGCCGCCGGCGATCCGTCGATATTCGGTCCACTCCGCGGCGGCGGCGAAAGGGCCCGTCGCTAGGAGCCGGACGTTGGCCTTCCACTTCGGCTTGGTCGTCAGTAGCTCGAACGCGCCGGGATCGAAACTCGGCGCGGCGATCGCTTCGATGAACAGGCCCGGCTCGCAGAGGACTTCGGCCGTCGCGGCATCGACGTTGCGATTGAAGCCGATGATGCCACCGAACGCACTCTGCGGGTCGCCGGCCAGCGCCCGCTTACAAGCTTCCACCAGCGTCTCGGCCGCCGCCGCTCCACAAGGGTTGTTGTGTTTCACGACCGAAGCGGCCGGCAGCGGCAAGCCTCGTACGACGGCGAGCGCACCATCGAGATCGAGCAGATTGTTGTACGACAGTTCCTTGCCGCTCAGCTTCTTCGCATCGACGAGCGTGCCCGACGGTGGCGCCGCTTCGGCATACAGGGCCGCGGTTTGGTGCGGGTTCTCGCCGTAGCGCAGCGTCTCGACGCGGCGCAGCCCGATCGAGAGCCGGCTCGGGTACTTCTCCCCTTCCGCAGCGCCGGCCGTTTCGCGCGCGAAGTAGGCGGCGATCGCCGTGTCGTAGGCTCCGGTTTGCGCATAGGCTCGGCCGGCGCATTTGCGACGCGTGGCGAAGCTCGTGCAGCCGTCGGCCAGAAACTCGGCGAGGACTTCCGCGTATTGGTCGGGCGCGGTCACGATCGTCGTGAAGGCGTGGTTCTTCGCGGCGCCGCGCACCAGCGACGGCCCGCCGATATCGATGTTCTCGATCGCTTCTTCGTCCGTCACACCGGCTCGCGCAATCGTCGCCTCGAACGGATACAGATTCACGACAACCAGCTCGAACGTGAGGATGCCGTTTTCCTTGAGCAGCCGCATGTCTTCCGGATGGTCGTGGCGGCAAAGAATGCCGCCGTGAATCTTCGGGTGCAGCGTCTTCACGCGGCCGTCCATCATTTCCGGAAAGCCGGTGTATTCGGCGACGTCGCGCACGGCGAGCCCGAGCCCTTCGAGATACTTGCGCGTGCCGCCGGTGCTGAAGAGCTCGACCCCCTTGGAGACGAGCCCGCGGGCGAACGTATCGAGGCCCGACTTATCGCTGACGCTGAGGAGTGCCCGACGAATGGGAGGATTCATTGCCGTATCCGAATGCCTGACGGATGCCTTACCGAAATCGGCCTCGGCTGATCAGGGCCGAGGCAAACCCCTGGTTTATAACAAACCCGGCAGACGTGGAAGGGGCGACGAGGCCGGCAAGCGGCGATTGTGCGATCGCAGGCCGAACGGCGTTGCTGCCGCCGTTACGACCCGAACGGATTCGCCGCAGCGCCCGGCGCGGCAGGCGCGGCGGGTGCGGCACCCTCGGCCGGCGCAGCCCCTTCGGCGGCCGGGGCTTCCCCCGGCTTTTTCACCGGCGGAATCGCATAGCCCCGCACGTGCCGGAGCGGCTGCACTTGTTGCAACTCGCGCAGGCACTGAATCAAGCCGGTCGAGTCGCACAGATAGATGCGGTCGGTCTCCATGTTCACGGTCGGCACGTCGAACGTGCCGCGACTGCTGAGCACGGCCAAGCGCGAACCGGAAGCGGCGTCGAGCACGTTCACGCGCCCTTGCGGATCGAGCACATAGAGCCGGCCGGCACTGGCAGATAGAAACTTCGACACGTTCGGGGCAAACCAGATTTGCGTTCCGACGCGCGGATCGAGCCGGAACATCTGCGCCGCCTCGGTGATGACGAGCAATTTGCCGTCGATCGTGATGATCGGCTCCGAGATCGAATTCTCGGTGGGGAACTGCCACACTTCGACTCCGCGGGCATCGTCGACGGCGTAGACCCGACCGCCGCGCGAAGCCCCGTAGACGAACGGCGAAAGAAAGGCCGGCGCCGCGTCGACCTTATCGTCGAGGCTAAAGCGGAATTGCAGAATCGTTTTCGCGATCTCGCGCGAGTAGATGTAACCTTGGTGCGACGACCACAAGGCGCGGTTGCCGACGATGATCGGCGCCGTGGTGGCAGCCCCGGTGCCGCTATAGCGCTGCGGAATCTGATCGACGGGCCGGGTGCGGTCGAGCTTGTAAGCCTCGAGGATGCCGTTGCTTAGCGGCACGAGGGCGTCGTGATCGCTGGTAGCCGAGCCCGCGCTGGGAGCTCCGCCGAGCCGCTGTTGAAAAAGAATGGCTCCGGTCGGGCGGGCCAAGACGTACAACGTCGAGCCGTTCGTGACGGACACATACTTATCGTTGATGCCCGGCGGGGTCGTCTCGAGGTTCGCGCTGCCGACTTCCGTCGACCAATAGGTGCGCCCGGTTTCGGCATCGATCGCCTGCACGATGCCGAGGCTCGTTTGCGCTAAGACCAAGTTCGCGTGAAAGCGAATGCTCTGCACTCGGCCGCGAGCCGGATCGACGCGCAAGGCCGTCGACCACATGCGCTCCAAGCCGACTTGATGGGCCGCCGTGCTCGAAATCAGCTCGCCCGCGTTTTGGGCTCGGCCGACTTGTGCGGCAAACAACATCGCCATAGCGGCGCAGAAACCTGGAATCAAGCGATTCGAAATCGGCATCGAGCTCACTCGTCGGCAAAGGCGTAGGGACAAAGGCGTAAAAAAACCGGCGCAACGAATATCGGCAAGCGACTTGGGAATCATGAAATCCGGAACCGAGGCCGCCCCGTAATGACGGGGGGCCGTAGCGTATCCGGGTCGCCCCCTTTATGATAATCCCCGCGATGGCGATGGTAACGTAATTTGGTCCGGTTCCGGCGAATTCCGCGCGCTCAGACGACGGCAAGATCATGGATGTAGCGAATGTAACGCCGCCCGAGCGTTCGCCGAGTCATGAGATCGTCGGCTATCTCAACTTTTCGGAGGGGCCGGAAGATCCGCGATTCTACCGCGCGGTGAACGAGGCCTACCGTCGTTTCGAGGAGTCGGAAGACGGCCGTAAGCTGCGCCCAAGCGACCCGGCAGCCTCCTCGCAACTTCCGACATGGAAGCGATTTGCGGCTTGGCTCGAAAGCGAAATGCAGCGCCTCCAGCGCGACGAAGCGGCGTTTAAGACCCTCGATCAGGCGCAGGCTGTGTTCGTCGGCACATTCCAGGCGGTGCTGCCGGCGTATCTCGAGTTCCATCGAGATCTGCTGTTTCATCACAACGACGACGAACTGTTTCGCCCTTTTTTTCTCGCGCGCGTCCTGCAATCCGTGCTTCGCTTGCGAATCGCCGGGGTCGAAGATGCGGAACTGGTCCCGCACGCGCTGGAAAAGCTGAACGACTTCATCGGCCATCGCCCGACCGCGGTCTTGCAAAACGATCGGAAGCACGAGCCCTACGAGCATGAGTGGGTCGCGCCGATTCCGGTGTATCTCGCCGGAGCGGGCTTCGCCGAAGATCGCTACCGACCGTTGTTGGAACAAGCCCTGGCGATCCTGCGCGACGTCGAGCCCGACGTGCAAACGCTTGCCTACTTCGATCCCGCGCTGCTGCAAGAACTAGCCGTCGACCCGCGCGCCTACGACTTCGATCATCCCGTGAACAAGCGCCCCAACTACCACTTCGGGCAATGGGATCCGCAGCACATCGACCAGCGCGGCCGCTACCGCAGGTTCGTGCTGCAAGAAGTGACGCTGCATGCCATCTGGCAGCGCACGAAAGAGCAACAGGAAGTCCCCCGCGCCGAACTCTTGTTCGAGGCCGGCGCCGTGCTCGCCGGCACGATGCTGATGGCCTCGACGATCAGCGGAAACGGGCCCGACGCGCATGATTCGAGCGTCACTCTTTCCACATTGCTGCCGCGCATCGTCCGCTGCCGCGAAGAGTTCTACTCGCGTTTGCTGAAGCGCGTGCCGGGCGAGCAGGGAGACCGCTTGCGGGCCGAAGCGGAGACGCTGCGTCAGCCGTTCGGGGGCGCGCGGCAGCATCTCAACCAACGCTTGGCCCGGCTGCGCGCCGTGCAGTTGCAACATGTCCACCTCGCACAACTCTTCGCCAAGATGGGCTACGCCGACGCGGCCCGTCGCCAGGCGCAGATCGTACCGGTCGCTTCGGCGCGGATGCTCTGCGAGATCAACGGCCTGATTACGACGATCCATCAACTCGTCGATCGAGGACTGTTGCCGCAAGCCTCGGCCGAGGTGCCCGAGGCGGTGGCGCTATTGCATCGCGCGATCGAATGCGGCGCGCTCGTCGATCCTTGGAACATCCTCGGCTTTCAGGGCCAATTCAGCTTGTTCCCGGCGCTCGAGAATACGGTGCGCGATCATCGGGTCGACGTGCTCGTGCATCTCGTCAAACGGATTTTGTCGCTCTTAGTTCGGCTCGTCGGCGAAGCCGCGGCCTCGGGCGAGCGCGATCTGCAACTACGCCTGCAAAGTCTGCTCGACGTCATGGCCGAATGGTGGGACCAGTTCGCCGCGGTCGAAGTGTCGGGCATCGATCCGGTAAGCGGTCGCGATGCCGTGCAATCAGCCGAGCAAATCTCGGAAGCGCTCGGCGCATGGCACGCCGGAGGTGCGGAAGCCGGCGACATTCAGTTCTGGCGCAAGCATGTCGCGCCGTTTACGAGCCCTAAGGCGTATGCGTTGGTCGTCGAGACGCTGCTCGACAAGCGCGACTACGTGGCGGCGATGGGCTTGCTGATGCAGTGGCTCGGGCGGTTCGGCGAGATCGCGCTGGTCGAAGGAGATTTCTCGTTCCACGCGCTCGCTTCCCGCTGGTTGAACGAAGTGCAGGACGGGGCCGTGATTTCCGGAGCCGCATCCGGCGCGGCTCCGATTCCTCGGCGCGATCTGATCGCGAAGTTCTTCGACTATCTCGAAGCCAATGCCGACGACTATTGGAACGTGCCGCGCTTCGAGTTCGCCTCCGGCAAGAAACCTCGCAAACCGCCGAAAACGCTCGGCGATGAGCTCGAAGCGGTCGACGACTCCGACGCCGATGCGAACGACGGGGACGAAGACAAAGCGCTCTTCGGCGCGGCTTACGAAGACGTCGTCTATCGCGACAGCACGCGCGACGGCAACGAAGGGAACACCGTTTCCGGCGACGACGACCACACCACGGAATACGAACTCGAAGCCGAAGCCCAGCGTCTCATCACGCGCCTCGCGTTGACGGAAACCGCCGCTCGGCTCTGGAAAACGGCCGTCGTCGGCGCGGGAGAGTCGGCCGCGCCCGATCGCGATCGCTTGGAGCAGTGGTATCATCAGGCCGAAGAAAATCGGCGTGGGCTATTGCAACTGCTCGACGACCTGCACGCTCACGACTTGCCTGCCCCGCGCGGCACGCACGCATCGCTCGTCGAGTACGATCGACGTCGCCAAGTGAAGGAAGATCTCGAAGCCCGGGTGATCATCGCGGCGGTCGAAACGATCGAAGCCGGCCGGATGCTCTTGGCAGCGATGACGCATCCCCCGGCCGGCGAAACGCTCGCCGAGTGGTCGGCGAGGTTCGTCGAAGTCGTGCGTGGCTTGCAGCGCGGCGATCGCACAGCCTTGGCGGAAACGATGCCCCGCTTGCGCACGGCGCTCTTGGAATTGCCGATCCTGTACGTTCCCTTAGCCAAGGGAGGAAAGCCCCGCGAGATCGTCGAAGCGCAGAGCGTGCAGGCCGCGGCCGTGTTGCTGTTGCAGGCGCTGCCGCGCGCCGGCCTCTTAGCCGAGGCCTATCGCGTGATCTCGGTCGTGCAGTTGATGGAACGACATCGCCCGACCGGCGACGGTGCGGTCACGGAGTTCGACCGGTTGTTTCAAGTCGGCTTCGAGGCTTCCGTGCAAGCGCTGATCGACGCGGTCGAAGTCGACTCGCCGAGCCTGAGCTACGGGGAAGACGTCGAGCATTCGGCCGAGTTGTACGAAGGGTTGCAATCGCTCACCGAAGGCTGGCTCAAGCGCTGGAACACCCATTCGCGCAGCCTGCGGTTGTCGTCGTTGGAAAAGGCGGCCGATAAGAAACGCTGGGAAGCGCTCGTCGAGTTCATCAAGCGCTTCGGACGCGATCTCTTCACGCCGAAGTTTTTGAACCTCGGCAATCTGCGGGCCGTCTTGCATCAGAAGGTCGACGTCTATCTGCGCCGGCTCGAAGAAGACGACGATGCCGAAACACGCCCGGCGCTGCTCGACGAGCTCGACAAGAGCATCCCGCGGGCCGAAGCTTGCGAACTGCTGACGATCACGATCGAAACTCTGATCGAAAGCTACGGCGAGTTCAAAGACTACAACAGCACGACGACGCAATCGGATCAAGGAGACATGCTCTACGTGCTCCTCGATTTTCTGCGCCTCCGCCTCGGCTACGAACGCTTCGCTTGGAATTTGCGGCCCGTGATGATGGTGCATGAGGTTCTCGTACGCCGGCAGAAAACGGCGACCGCCGAGCTCTGGCGCCGCGCCGTTACCGATCGGACCTGCGAAGCGGCCGACTGGCACCTCACGCAACTCCGCGAGCTGAATCGGAAATACGGCGTGCGCCTGCCGACAATCGCCGATCGGCTCGGCGAGCGATTCGTCCGGCTGTTGGCCGTCGATCGGTTGCGCGCGCTGATCCGGCCCGCGATCGTCGAACTGCGCACCGACGAGCAACACACCGCGTTCTCGCTGCTCGAACAAGAGCTGCACGAGTTCACCGACAACCCGAGCGGCTCGGGCCTCGACGTGCCGGCGTGGCTCTTAGCGCTCGAAGACGAAGCGCGCCGCGTGCAGGCCCAGGTCGATCGCCACTCGGCAATTCCACCGAGCCTGCCCGAACGGATTCCCCGCGTGCCGCTGTCGTGGGAAGAAGCGCTGGCGCAAGTGAAGTTGTGGGAGACGGCGGGGTAGGAGAAGGGGTCGGGGGTCAGAGGTCGGGGGTCAGTTAGCCGGAACGCGTTAGCGTCCGGTCCTACGCACTAATCAGCGATCGGGTCGTCGTCGCTGCAAACACTTGTTCTCTCCGCAACTCGTCACTGCGCCGTGTCGCGATGGACCGGACGCTAACGTGTTCCGGCTGATAAAGACATCCGCTACGCAGTGACGATCGCTACGCTGTGAGGTCGATCGAACCGGATGTCGCGATGCTGCTCGCCCCGCTGCTCTCGGCTGTGTAGCCGGATGCAGCGTAGCCCGACGTCGGTGTTGCTGTGGCCGCGCCGCTCGCGGCGGCGGCGTTCGCCCTTTTCTTCGCGGCTTCGGCCTTCTCCGCTTCGGCTTTCGCTTTCAGTTTTTGTTCGTAGGCGATTTGCTCTTGGAGCGAGACCTTGCCGTCTTTGTTCGTGTCGGCGTCGTCGTAGTCTTCCTTCTGCTCCGACGCCTCTTTCGATTTGCCGCCCCCTTGAGCGCCGCGCGGTCCACCTCCAGGCGGAGGCCCACCTGCCGGCCGGCCGCTCCCCGGGCCGGGCCGTGGCGGCGCGGCTTGCTTCAGATCCGAGGCTGCCGAGCGTGCGGCGCCGAGATCACCGGAGTCTAAGGCCTTGCCGAGAGCTTCGACCTTTTCCGTCACGGGTCCGTTGGCGGCAGCCTTCGCCGGACCGTTCGACTTCACTTGCGCAAACGCGAGCTTCGCGGCGGCGAGATCGCCCGACTTCAGCGCCGTCTCGAGGTCGTCGAGCGCTTGCTTCGTTTTGACGAAGCGTCCGCCGCCGGCTACGGCTTGCGAGGAACTACCGGTGATGGCGCCGATCGTCATACGGGTCGCTGAAACAAGTCGCTCGGATATTATTGCGCGCAGGAACGCGGCTCGCAAAATGCCGCGCACTTTATAGGTGTTATCGAACGTAGTTCGCGTTTCTTCTCGACGAAGGTTGCAAAATGCGGGCTATGCGGATCGCGCCGACTAGGCAACTTACGTCGCGCCGGCAGCAGCATTAGGCAACATCTCTCGGCAGCGATCCCACGGCCGCTCTGCCTTCGGGTTGAAGCTTCGACCGCAACTTGGCATATTGAACAAGCGTTCACGACGGTCAGTCGGCCCCTCCCCAACTGACCCCCGACCCCTGACCCCCGACCCCTTCCCCATGTCCACTTCCCTGCCGCTCGAAGCCGCTGAGTTCCGCATGGAGTCGCCGGGCGAGATGTCGCTCCGGCTCGAGGTCGACGATCCGGAAACGATCGCAGCTCTGGCGCAGTTCGCCGAGGGGGCGCAGCGCGAGGCGTTTGCGTTGAAGGCCCTGCGGATCGGCGTGCTCGCGCTCGGTCAGGCTCGCGGGCAGATCGACACGGTCGCCGTGCGCGGCGAGTGCGAACGGATGCTCGTGTCGCTGCAAAGCCAACTCGGCGAACATGCCCGTTCGATACAACAGAAGCTCGCCGGATCGTTGCAAGAGTATTTCGATCCGCAGAACGGCCGGTTCCACGATCGCGTCGAACGCCTCATCAAGCGCGATGGCGAACTCGAACAAGTGTTGCGTCGCCAAGTCGGCCACGACGACTCGCTGCTCAGTAAGACCCTCGCCGCGCATTTCGGCGTCGAGAGCCCGCTGATGAAACGGCTGAATCCGAACGAAGCGGAAGGCCTGCTGGCGGCGCTGCGCGAGACGTTCGGCAAGCAGCTGGAAACGCAGCGCGAGGCGGTGCTTAAGGAATTCTCGCTCAACAACCGCGACGGGGCGCTGGCCCGGCTCGTCGGCGAACTTACCGAGAACCAAGGGAAGCTGACGACGACGTTGCAAGGCAAGATCGAGAACGTCGTGAAAGAGTTTTCGCTCAACGACGACAACTCCGCCCTGAGCGTGCTCGTGAAGAAAGTCACGCACGCGCAACAAATGATTACGGGCGAGTTCTCGCTCGACAACGATCAATCGGCTCTGTGCAAGCTCACGAAGCTGTTGAAGTCGACCGACACCGCGATTCACGACAACCTCACGCTCGACAACGACGCCTCGGCCCTATCGCGCCTCAAGCGCGAACTCGTCACGATCCTCGACGGCCACGCGAAGACGAACCGCGAGTTTCAAGAAGAGGTGAAAGTCGCCGTCGCCACGATCACGGCGAAGAAAGAAGCCGAACGCCAAACGACGCGGCACGGCCTCGTCTTCGAGCAAGCGTTGTTCACCTATCTGCAAGACTATTGCAAGCAGACCGGCGACATGCCCGAGTTTCTCGGCAACTCGACCGGCTTGATCAAGAACTGCAAGAAGGGAGATTGCGTCGTCGAAATCGGGCCCGAGCACGCGGCGGCCGGCGCGAAGATCGTGTTGGAAGCGAAGGAAGTGGTCGGCTTCGATCTGCGCCAAGCGCGCGCCGAAATCGAAGAAGGCCGCAAGAACCGCGATGCGCAAATCGGCCTGTTCGTCTACTCGAAAAAGACCGCGCCCTCAGGCATCGAGCCGATCACCCGCTTCGGCGACGACGTCATCCTCGTCTGGGACGCCGAAGATCCTGCGACCGATCTTTTCTTGCGCCTCGGCCTCACCGTGGCTCGCGCGCTCTGCACACGCCGGCGCGACGAGCGAGAAGCGCAGAAGGTCGACTTCACGCTCATCGACAAAGCATTGCTCGCCATCAAGAAACGCTACGACGACTTCGACCTCATCAACAAGCACGCCGAAGACATCATCGGCACCAGCCAGAAGATCAAAGATCGAGCCCGCATCGCCCGCGAAGACCTGGAGCGTCAGGTCGATCGCCTCGAACAGCAAGTGACCGACTTGAAGCAACTCGCGAACATTTCTCCAGAGTAACGGCCCGTGTCGCAGCGAGTTGTCTACTTCAACGGCCGCATCGTGCCCGAGAGCGAAGCGAAGGTTTCGATCTTCGACTCGGCGCTGCAACTCGGCGACATGGCGTTCGAGGTGACGCGCACCTACCGCGGCGAGCCGTATCGCCTCAGCGACCATCTGCGCCGGCTCTGGAACAGCATGACCGCGCTCGGCATCGAGCCGGGCCTCTCCCCCGACGCGCTTGAGCGAATCACGCTCGACCTCTTGGCGCAAAACCGTGCGACGGAAACCGCGGACGTCGATTGGAACATCATCCACGACGTTTCGCGCGGCCCTGCTTCGGCGTTTCGCAGCGCGTTCGCCCCGGCAGACCGGAGGCCGACGGTCGTCGTCGCTTGCTTTCCGTTGGCCGAGAAGATGGCTGCCCTCGCGCCGGCTTACGAGACCGGCGTCGAGTTGGTCGTTCCGGCGCAGCGCTCGCTGCCGCGCGAGCTGTTCGACCCGGCCGTGAAGTGCCGTAGTCGGGCCCATTATCAGCTCGCGAATCTCCAGGCCGAAGCATTGCGCCCCGGCTCGACCGCCGTGCTGCTCGATCCAGATGGGTTCATCACAGAAGGAACTTCGGGCAACGTTTTCTTCGTCCAAGCCGGCAAGCTTTCGACGCCGACGGCCCGCAACATCTTGCCGGGCATCACGCGCGGCGTCGTGCTCGGGCTCGCCGCGCGGCTCGGCATCGAGGCGAACGAAGCGGACATCACGCCGGCCGAGGCGCTCGCGGCCGATGAGGTCTTCGTCACATCGACGAGCATCGGCGTGCTGCATGCCCGCTCGTTCGCAGGACGCACGATCGGCACGGGCCGGATCGGCCCGACGACGCTCCGATTGCGCGACGCGCTGACGACGGAAGTCGGCCTCGATTTCGCCGCGCAGGCTCGCGCCTATGCGGCGAAATACGCGCCGCCGGCGCGAACCTAGCGAGGGCTCGGAGCGTCTCCTCCGGGTCGCGAAAGCGAAGCAGAGAATGACGAGCCGTTACAATCGTCGTAAACGGCGTAATCGCACCGCTTTATCGCCTTTCTCGGCCCCTTGTCGCTGAGAAAAGGGCTGATTACCATAGTGGTTTATTATCTTCCCGGAGTCCTTCATGCGTCACGTGCTCTCGGCAGTCGTACAGAACCTCCCCGGCGTGCTGGCCCACATCTCGGGCATGCTCGCCTCGCGCGGTTACAACATCGACAGCCTCGCCGTCGGTGCGACGGAGAACCCCGCGTTCTCGCGCATGACGTTCGTCGTCGTCGGCGACGACCATGTCTTGGAACAGGTCCGGAAGCAGCTCACGAAGATCGTCACGGTCGTGCATGTCGACGACATCAGCTCGAAGGATTTCGTCGAGCGCGATCTGATGTTGATCAAGGTCTCGAGCGAGCCCGGCACGCAACGGGCCGCGGTGAAGGAACTAACCGACATCTTCCGCGGCCGGATCGTCGACGTCGGCGCAGCGGAAGTCATGATCGAGATCTCGGGCCAAGAACGGAAGATCGAGGCCTTTATCGAACTCATGCGTCCGTACGGAATCAAGGAAATGGTCCGCACCGGCCGCATCGCGATGGTTCGCTGTGCGAAACCTGCCGACGTCGCTAAATAAAAAAACTGCGAGCTCAAACTCGCGAACGAGAAACCGGGCCGGGTAATCTTCGGCCCCCTAAGTGAAACCCGCGGAATTCGTTTCCGCAAACCAAGCAACGCTCTCGTCGAGCCCGTTGCTCGCGAAGTTCGGCGCTGGGCGTCGCTTCGTTTACCACGCACAATCGTCCACCTCATCACGCCTTTAGAAACACCGGAAACCTTTCATGGCCGCTACGATTTTTTACGACAAAGACGCCGATCTCGCCGCGCTGAAGAACAAGACCATCGCCATCATCGGCTACGGTTCGCAAGGTCATGCCCAGGCCCAAAACCTGCGCGATTCCGGCCTGAACGTCATCATCGGCCAACGTCCGGGAAGCCCGAACTACGATCTCGCGGTGAGCCACGGCTTCAAGCCGGTTTCGGCCGCCGAAGCGACGAAGGCCGCCGACGTCGTCAACATCTTGCTCCCCGATGAAGTGCAAGGAGACGTGTATCGCAACGACATCAAGCCGAACCTGAAAAAGGGCGCGATCTTGATGTGTTCGCACGGCTTCAACATCCACTTCGGCCAAGTCGAGCCGCCGGCCGGGCACGACGCCTTGCTCGTCGCTCCGAAGGGCCCCGGCCACTTGGTGCGCAGCGAGTTTGAAGCCGGCGGCGGTGTGCCGTGCCTCATCGCTTTGAGCGCCGGCGCGAGTGAAGAAACGCGCCGCATCGGCTTGGCCTACGCCAAGGGACTCGGCGGCACGCGCGGCGGCGTGATCGAAACCACGTTCGCCGAAGAGACCGAAACCGATTTGTTCGGCGAGCAGGTCGTGCTTTGCGGCGGCGTCAGCGCGCTGGTGAAGGCGGGCTACGAGACGCTCGTCGAAGCCGGCTACCAACCGGAAATGGCCTACTTCGAGTGCATGCACGAATTGAAGCTGATCGTCGACTTGTTCTACCAAGGCGGCTTGAACTACATGCGTTACAGCATCTCGAACACGGCCGAATACGGCGACTACACGCGCGGCCCGCGGATCGTCACGGAAGAGACCAAGAAGGAAATGAAGAAGATCCTGCACGAGATCCAAAGCGGCCAATTCGCTCGGGATTGGCTCTTGGAGAACAAGGCCAACGCCCCGGCGTTCAAAGCCACGCGCCGCCGCGAGCGCAACCACCCGATCGAAGTCGTCGGCAAGCAACTGCGCCGCCTGATGAGCTGGATCAAGGCGAAGGAAGTTTAAGCTCGAAGAAAATCGCCGAGCGGGCAGGTCGGAATCATGTCCCGAACCTCAGGCCGCCCGCTTCGCTTGCGATTTCGCGATGGACATATCTCCCTCGGTAGAACTCATTGCTCTACCGAGGGATTTTTATGCGCAGGCACGGCGTCAGACTTCGCGGGGTGGCACGGACAAATGTCCGTGCGCCGCAGGCGCAAGAGGAATCAGTTTTTCGTCCCGATCACTTTCCGCCTTTTGTCGCTGGGGAAATTGGAAGCATAAATGGACCTCAAAGCCGACATTATTTCTGGAAAGTCGATTGCCGGTATAGGAATCGGCGAGGACATTGGCGTAGTGTTGTCAAACCTCAGAGACGATCACGTCTCTTTTGTTGAATCAGCATTTGAAAACCACGAAATGGGATTCAAGAAGCTTGACATTGCTGATGCAAAAGTGTCGGTCATTGCCAACGATACGGGTCGTATCGTTCGGCTCTTCTGCCGCCCAGGCTATTTAGGAAAATACAAAGCCGTGTTCTTCCCCGGAATGAGCGTTAAAAGAATACGTCAGCACTCGTCAAAACAACTTATCATGCACGGGGTTCTTATGGTTAATGACGACTATGGGGCGGGCTTTAGTATCCCAGACTTATATGAAGGAAAGCAGTACGATGACGTGGACCATATAGCAGAGTTGCCTGACGGAATGATTCTCGAAGAATTAAACGTAATGGCTTCAGAGTGGTGGCGTTAGACGCGGGGTAGCACGGACAAATGTCCGTGCGCCGCAGGCGCAAGAGGAATCGGTTTTGCCTCCCGATAGCTTTCCACCTCTTGTCGCTGCGCGAACGCAAGCTCGAATGCCTGCCTGAGGGGGCGAGATTGGAATCAAGCCTCGGAGCGACTGCAAGAGAAGTCGTGTAGTTTCCCTTGCGCCCGAGCCGGAGCTCGAATTTCGCCCGGCGGCTTGCTCTTTCACGGCCGACCGGAAAGAATATCGACATGAACACTCCCAACGCTGCGACGAAGCCCGACCTGTCGGACCATACCGATATTACGACCCGGCCCGAGATCAACGCCCTGAAAGCCGGCGAGCGGATCGAGGTCGTGCATGAAGTGAAGGTCGGGCTCAAGGTTTGGATGACGACGACGGTCGGCACGGTCGAGCGGATCGAGCGTCGTCGGCAGGGCTTGCACTTCCGTCGCAACAACGACGACAAGGCCTTCGCCGACCTGATCGTGCTGCGCCTTCCCGACTCGTCGCTGACGACCCTGACGATCGACGAGTTTTCCCGCATTCGCAAGCTGTAGTCGGCCCAGGCTCCGCTTGCGGCCGAGGTCGCCGTGACTGCTATCGATCGCACTTCGGCGGAAGCCGCGCCGGCCACGCCGCTCTTCACTTCGCACTCGCGTTCGTTCGAGACGAATCGCTTCGTCTATCCCGTCGTCAGCCGGCGCTCGGGAGGCGTTTCGATCGGCGTGAATCTGAATCCCGACAAAGTTTGCAACTTCGATTGCATCTACTGTCAGGTCG
The DNA here is from genome assembly GCA_021413845.1 of Planctomycetia bacterium. Taxonomy (NCBI): domain Bacteria; kingdom Pseudomonadati; phylum Planctomycetota; class Planctomycetia; species Planctomycetia bacterium. The sequence goes on from JAIOPP010000074.1 coordinate 23,169, forward strand.
ATCGGGTGAGCGCGGCGGAAACGAAGTTCGTCGACATGGCGCAGCTCACCGGCGAACTCGACCACATGCTTGAGATCGTCTTAAGCGGCGAACTGTTCGCGCACGGCAAGTTCGCCGCCACGCCGCCGCAGCTTCGCCGCTTAAACGACATCGCCTTCTCCGGCGACGGCGAGCCGACCACGTATCGCAATTTTGACGAGATCATCGCCGCCTGCGCCGAAGTGAAGCGGAAGCATGCGTGCGAGGCCGTGAAAATGGTGCTCATCACCAACGCGAGCATGCTCCATCGTCCGACCGTTGCGCAAGGGCTTGCGATTCTCGACGCGAACAACGGCGAGATTTGGGCGAAGCTCGAAGCCGGCACCGAGGAGTATTACAAGCTCGTCGAACGAACCGTGATTCCGTTTCGCCAAGTGCTCGACAACATCACGGCCGCGGCGCGCGCCAGGCCGCTGGTGATTCAAGCCCTCTTCATGCGCATCGCCGGCGATGCGCCGAGCGCGGTGGAGCTCGCAGCGTTTTGCGATCGATTGAACGAGATCGGCGCAGCCGGCGGAAAGCTCAAGCTGGTGCAGATCTACACCGTAGCCCGACGCCCGGCCGAGAGCTTCGTCGCGCCGCTCGACGATGCCGAGGTCGACGCGATCGTGAAGCTCGTCGCCGAGCGAACCGGGCTGACCGTGCAAGCGTTTTACGGCGCAGTCGCCGGCGGTTAATGCTTGTACTTCAACCAGCGGCCCGGCCAGTCGGGTGCGAGGTCCAGCGGTTTCCCTTCGGCCACGATCGGGCGCCCCGCGACGAACACATGCGCGATGCCGATCGGCGTTTGCCGCGGCTCGTCGAACGTGGCCCGATCGGCGACGGTCGCGGGATCGAACAGCACGAGATCGGCGAACGCTCCGACGCAGACCGTGCCTCGATCGATCAGCCCGAACCGCGCGGCCGGGATGCTCGTCGCTTTCCGCACCGCCTCTTCGAGCGTGAACCAACGGCGGTCGCGCACAAGCGGGCCGATGAGACGCGGAAAGCTGCCGAACTGGCGCGGGTGGACCGGCCCGTCGGGCTGGAAAATGCCGTCGCTGCCGACCATGAACTTTTCGTGTTTCAAGAACGGCTCGACGAGCGCATCGTCGCCGCGATGAAACACGCAGAGCACTGCGAGCCCCTCTTCGATCAGCAAGTCGCACAGCGCATCGACCGGCGACTTGCCCACCGCGGCAATGTATTCAGCCAGCGAGCTCCCTTGATGGCAGGCATTCGCCTTGCTCGGCACCCAGGCGATGCGGATGCGTTCGAGTTGCGGGCGATAAACGGTTGCTAAGTCGAAAGCGAAGCGTTCGCGGATCGCCGGCTGGCCCAGTTTTCGAACCACGCCGAGCGGCCCGTCGTCCCATGCTTCGTAGGGCAGCAGGGAGTTGAGCATCGTCGAGCCAGGGAGATACGGATAGACGTCGAACGAGAAGTCGACCACGTTCACCGCCACCGAGTCGATGCAGCCCAAGACGGCGTCGATCTCTTCCGGAGTGTCGGCCTTCAGGTGCGAGACGTGCAATTTTACATTAGCTCGCTGCGCAATTGCTACCGCTTCACACAACGCCGGGATGAGTCCACGTTTGTAGCGAATGTGCGTCACGTAGATTCCGCCGAACGGCGCAGCGGCCTCGATGACTTCCACCAACTCCTCGGTCGAGGCGTGACACTGGTTCACGTAATCGAGACCGGTCGACACGCCGACGGCTCCGGCCGCCATTCCTTCTTCAACCATGGCGCGCATCGCACGAAGCTGACGGTCATCGAGCGTGCGCGCGTTCCAACCGGAGGCGAGCACACGCAGATTCGCGTACGGAATCTGCGCAACGACGTTTTGCGCCGTGCGGCCCTCGAACTGAGAATAGTAGTCTTCGAGCGTTCGCCAGCCACGGTCGTCGGCTTGTTGCAAGCCGTTGAGAGAGCGGAGGTAGTAGATCCACTCGCGGCGGAGCTCCGCCGAAGTCGGGGCATAAGAGATGCCGTCCGACATCAAGACTTCGGTCGTCACCCCTTGCAGCGTCTTGCTCGCGAAATTCGGCTGACGCAGCAGCCAGCCGTCGCTGTGGTTGTGGACGTCGATGAAGCCGGGAGCGACGACGAGCCCGCGGGCGTCGAGCACGTTCAGGGCGTCGTCCGGATCGAGCTTGCCGACCACGGCGATCCGATCGCCGCGGATCGCGACATCGGCCTCGTAGCGCTGCCGGCCGGAACCATCGACGACGGTTCCGCCGCGAATCACGAGATCGTACATTCCAAGCTCACCTTCTCGCTCGCAGCGCGAAGCGACTCCGCCGAAGTGTTATCGTGCCGCAGCCGTCTTGGCCGGGGCCGCCGGCGGCTCGTCTTTCGGGCGGACTTCCCACCGCTCGCCGAAGAAATCGGCCGCCGCGATCTTCCCCGGCAGAACCGGATCGGGCTTCTGACGAAGATCGACGACCGCCCAATCGGGCAGCATCGGCACCTGGCGGGCATTGTTCAAATAAGCGTATTCGCGAAACGTGAACGAGCTGTTCGTCACCACGTAACGGTTCGGGTTCAACGGGTTCGGGTAGATCAGAATCGGCGCGTGATGCTCGGCCGCGAACTTGCTTTCGACTTCGCCGGAGCCGACGACGAGCGAGTCGCCGGAGTATTTCAGAGGCAACTTATCGGCGATGCGGGCCCACACGGAGTTGGCTTGGTCGTCGCCCCAGAGAACGAGATTCGCGCCGGCGATGTCGGCGTCGGTGATCTCTTTGTCGAGCTTCACACGGGCCTGTCCGCGAAAGTGGCGGCGCCAATGTTCGATCGCTCGTTCAAGCTCGGCTTTGCTCCAGGCGTCGACCAACTCGCTCCGGCATTTACCGCTCGGGCGGACGAAGATGAAGGAGTCCATGAAGGCGTCGTCGATCGGTCCTTGCAGGTCGTGGCGTTTGACGAGCCCTTCGACGGGGGCCGGCCCGAGCTTCCAATCTTCTCCGACCTTGTGCAACTGCATCCGGCAACCACGGTCGCTCTGCAAGCCCGGCCCGGCGATCGTTTGCCCGTCGACTTCGAGCTCGATCGGTTGATCGAAGGCCGTGCTCAAGAGCGCGCCGGGCGGATAGTCGACCGTGAAGGCCGTGACGTTCGACGTCGAAACGGTGTACTCGTTCCACTCCAAGCGAGCGGGCTCCCAATGCCGCCCGACGGCGTCGATCGCGTACTGTCCGGCGACGTTGTATTTGAGCGTGTAAGTGACGAACGCGCCGGTTACGGGAAGGGCGTCTTTCGGGCTCCTGAGAATGCTCGTCATGCGGCGTTCGATTTCGTCGCGCGCCTTAGGCTCAAAGGAGTGGCCGGTCTTCGGGCCGATGATGTGGGTGAGCTCCAAGCCTTCTTCGGCGAGCGCCGCAGCCATGATGTCGGCCGCTTGCTTCTGCTTGTCGTTCTCGCCGCTGTAGGCCACGGTCGGGCAAAGATAAAGATTCACGGCCCAATCGGGACAGTCGTACAGATGCAGCAGGCTTTGCTGATACACGGTCGGGTTGATCTTTTCGTTTTGAAACTTCGCCAAGAAATCAGGCGTTTCGCTGAAGCCGGCGCCGGGATTCGCCGCGACCCATAACGTCGGGTAGTGGACGGCGAGATGCCATGTCGATGCGCCCCCCATCGAGAAGCCGCGCACGCTGATCAGGTCGTCGTTGATCTTGTAGTGCTTCTTCACGCTCTCGAGCGCTTCGAAGACGTCTGTTTCGCCGGCAAACTTGTTGGCGTTCGAGTAGCGACCATAAGGATGCAGGACGATCGTATCTTCCGGCGCGAACGTGCCGACTTTCTTGCGGCGATCTTGGAGGAAGTTGACCTCGCTCAGCGTTTCGCCTCGGCCATGGAACCAGAAGTCGAGCCGATAGCGATAAGGGCCCGGCACGTAGCTCGACGGTATCACTAGGCCGTACGGTTGCACGGAATGATCGATCTTCGAGACGTAGCCGCGAACGACGAGGCCGGTCTGCGTCGTCCACGGAGCGCGCCCTGCGGCGAGGTCCGTGGCGCGCTGCTTCCCTTCGGCGAGAAGTTCGAGCGCCGCGGCGGTTTCCTTGAGGTCGAAGAACTCTTGATAGGTGAGTGCCGCGGCGACCGCTTCGCGATAGATGCGCACGTCGGGCAAGAGCTCGAGCACGCGCGGTTCTTTCGATTTCAAGAGGGGCGCGAGTGCGTCGTCGAGCTCCTTCAAGCCGGCTTCGAGCTCCGCTTTCGTTGCGGCCGGCAACTCGACGCCGAGCTTCGGAATGCGCCGCACATCGGCAGGCTTGTTGTCGGTCGGACCATCGGCACGAACATTCGCCGGCGAGGCAACCAGCAGGCAGAAAATGCCGAGCAGCGACGACAACGGTGCGGCGGCGAAGGGAAAGCGGCGAGACATCGGCAGAGGCTCCAGTTCACGATTCCGGCAAAGCGCGAGACCGTGAAACTACCGCAGACCGGGGGCCAGAGCAATCGGCCGGAGCAAAACGGAGGACTAAAGCGTAACGCCGAGCTTCGCGGCGCGCTTGCGGATCGCGAATTGGAAATAAATGAACGGATAATGCGAGCTCTGCGAGCGCGCATAGTCGAATGTCTCGTTCACCATTTTCTGCGGGATCGAACCGTTGTCGATGTTCGCGACCACTGTCTGAATGAACGTGAAATCGCTCGGGCGACGAGCCTTCAGCCCCTTCTCCAGCTGTTGCTTGAACGTGAACGATGGAGAAAGCCCTTTGCCGAGCGTCGGGGGCTCGGCAATCAGACGAGCCGCATGCGCGAAGCCCGATAAGACGACCGCCGACAGCAGGGCGCAACGAGCGAAGAAGGTACGGCGCGTCGACATGGTTCACCCTGGAAGTGCGAAGTCTTCCGGGGCTTGTACCTAAGCCGGGTGCGGCGAGCAAGGTCGCTTCGCGCCGGCAGGCATATGCGAGCGTGCAAGAACATCAGCCGCTCGCACCGACGCTATCACAGGTGGCAGCTGGTCTTGCCGCGCTTTTCGTTGTACTGCTGATGGTAGCCTTCGGCCGGGTAATACTTCACGAACGGCACGATCTGCGTGACGACCGGTCGGCCCCAGCGCTTGCTATCGTCCAAACGTTGCTTCGCTTCTTCGGCGGCGAGGCGTTGCGCGTCGCTATGGGCAAACACGACGGAACGGTATTGCGTACCGAAGTCGGGGCCTTGGCTATTGAGCGTCGTCGGGTTGTGGTTCTTAAAGAAGATGTCGAGCAATTGCGCGTAGGACACCTGCTCGGGATCGAACTCGACCTGTACCACCTCGGCGTGGCCGGTCGCCGAAGTGCAAACGTCTTCGTAGGTCGGGTTATCCGTCTGCCCGCCGGAGTAGCCGACGGAAGTGCTCAACACGCCGGGGAGAGCGCGGAACGTCGACTCAACACCCCAGAAACATCCGGCGCCGAAGGTCGCTTGTTCGACTTTGCCGCTCTTCGATTCGGCGATCTTCGAGGTAATCATTTTCTTCGTCTCCTGCGGGGCGTTCTTTTGGATCGAATCGATCGGCTCGGCGCACGGTTCACCAAACACGGTCGGAGGAATGTTGCCGGCGTAGTACAGAGCCCCCGCTGCAACAGCCGACAACACGCCCATTGCGAGCACGGTGGCGACGACGATAAATCGGTTCGTCATGGCGACACTTCCCATCTACGCAAGCTGCTTAGAAACCGTTCGTACGACGGAATCTATTATAGCGGGGTCGGCGCCGACGTCGCTATGTCGATCGCCATGCCGTCGAAAATCGAATTCGCGGCAGGCTCAGACCTCGCCGGTCCACCCTTTCAGGCGGCGTTGCAATGTGCGGACGGAGATGCCGAGGGCCTCGGCGGCCCGAGTTCGGTTCCCTTCCATCCGTTTCAGAGTCTGCAAAATCACCGATTTTTCGAGCCGCGAAAGTTGCAGATCGTCGGCCGCCGAGCTTTCGTCGGCCGGTTCGGCGACCGCACCTTCCGGTCGTATTCCGGCGATGTTCGCCGGCAGGTCGTGCAGCGTCAGTTCTTGCGATGCCGACAGCACGATCATGCTCTCCAGACAGTTGCGCAGCTCGCGCACGTTTCCGGGCCAATCGTAGCTGATGAGAAAGCCGTGCAGCTCGGCAGTCAGCTTCGGCAGGGGCTTTTGAATGCCCGACGCGAAGCGGGACGCCAAGTGATGCACGAGCAGCGGGATGTCTTCGCGCCGTTCGCGCAGCGGCGGCATCTCGATCGTGACGACGTTCAGTCGCTGGAACAGCTCTTCGCGAAAGCGTTTCTCTTGCACCATCTTGCGCAGGTTGTTGCTCGACGCCGCGATGAGCCGGGCGTTGACCATGCGATCTTCGCTGCTGCCGACCCGTTGCACGATCTGCGTTTCGAGAGCGCGCAACAACTTGGCCTGCGACGGCAACGGGAAGCCGCCGACTTCGTCGATGAACAACGTGCCGCCGTCGGCCGCTTCGAACCGCCCGATGCGATCGGCCGTGGCGCCGTGGAACGCCCCTTGAACGTGCCCGAAAAGTTCGCTGTCGATGAGCGCCTCGGGCACGGCGGCGAGATCGATCACGACGAACGGCTTCGCGGCACGGGTGCTATGCGCATGGAGCGCTTCGGCGACCAATTCCTTGCCGGTGCCGGGCTCACCGACGATGAGGACGATCGAATCGCTCGGGGCGACGCGGCGCACTTGCTGCCGCACGCGCTCGATGCCGGTCGACACGCCGATCAACCGTTCGACTCCGTGGGCGACGTCGACGGCCCGAGCGGTGGAAGAACTTTTATCGGCGGCTTCCGCGAGGAGGCATTCGCGAATCAGGTCGAGCAGCTTCGGAGGGTCGATCGGCTTCGTCAGAAAATCGGTTGCGCCGAGCTTCATGGCGCTCACGGCGGAGTCGACGTCGCCGTAGGCGGTCACGACGATGAAGGGGGTCGAGGGACGGCGGCCGCGCCACGTGCGCATCAGATCCAAACCGTTTCGCGCACCCATTTTCAGGTCGGTAACGACGAGCGAGACGGGCTCATCGAGCAACGTCAGCGCGTGGTCCGGGTTGTGCGCCGTGAGGACTTCATAGCCTTCGAGCTTGAGCACGCGGGCCAGCGCTTCGCGCTCGCCCGGCCCATCTTCGACGACCAAGATTCGGTGCTTCGCGTGATGATCTTCCATACGTCCGATTCGATGATAATGCGATGGTGTGCGTCGAGGAGGGAGAGCCGTTTACGACAATGCCATTGCCGACGATGAAACCGAAGCGGCGACTTGTTTCGAGGACTTCACCAACGGCAGCTCGACTTGAAATACCGCGCCGCGCGGATTGCCGCGGCGGGCCGTGATCTTGCCGCCGGCTTCTTCGACGTAGCGTTTGACCAGCGTCAGGCCGAGACCGGTCCCGAGTTCCTTGGTCGAAAAGAACGGATCGAAAATGCGCTCGGCTTCGGCCGTCGGCAGCCCGACGCCCGTGTCGCTCACAGTGAGCGTCAGCCAATCGCCGGAGCGCTGCAGGTCGACCGCGATGCGCCCCTCGGGCCCGACCGCTTCCATCGCGTTCTTCAACAAGTTCAGCCCTATTTGGCGAAAGCGACCCCGATCGATTTTGGTGCGGAAGGCATCGGAATCGCCGGCGAGCGAGAAGTCGATCCGATCGCGCTGCAAGAGCGGAGTGAGAAAGCCGACGACCGAGCGGAGCTCCGTCGACACGTCGATGAGCTCCTGGTGCGCTTGCTCGGGCCGAGCATATTCCAGCATCGTTCGCAGCAGACCGTCGACTCGATCGATCTCATGAACGGTCTCTTCGATGACGCCCGGCTGGTCCCCTTGATCGCCGGCATTTCCGGCGTTGGATAGTTTTTGAATCACATGCAGATTCAAGCGAATCGCATTGAGCGGGTTGCGAATTTCATGCGCGATGCCGCCGGCAAGTTGGCCCAGATCGGCGAGGCGACGGACATGCCCCATCGCGACCGCACTTTGCAAGCTGGAAAGGCGCTTCGCGATTTGAAAGAGGGAGAAGCCGGCAAGGAGCACGACGGCCGAGATAATGAGAAACGCGACAGACCAGCGATAGGTCGTGGCGCGGCGTTTCAAGGCGAGCTCTTGCTCGAACCATTTCAAGTTGAAACCGGAATGGTAGGTCCCGATTTCCGCGGCGTCTTGAAAAATCGGAATCATAATATCGAGCGCCGTGTCGCCCCCCGTGAGGCGAGGATCGGTCGTTTCGACGACGTCGTCGCCGGCGATCGGAACCCGTTGCCGATACCAAGAGCCGTCGAGTTTTCCTCCCTCGAGCTTTTGCAGATGATGCACGAGAATGCGCCCGTCGACATCGGTCAACGCGGCGTAGATCCGGGAAGGGTCGCCTTGAATCGCGCGGATCCATTGCGCATGGAGAAACTGCTTCAACTTCGGTGAGTCGAGCTTGCCGGGTTCATTCTCTGAATTCATGATCTCATGAATTCTTAAGACCGAGCGGACGCCATGCGTGCGGAGCGTGTTGACTTTTTCCTGCAGCAAGCTGACGCGGGCCTCTTCGAAATCGACACTCGCGCCCCAAGCGGCGATCGCCAGCACCGTCAGCAGCGCTAACCCAAACGAAGCGTAAGCGGCGAGCATCCACGGCTGGCGGCGGCTGGGAAACCGGCTATCGCGATGCAAACCGTCCGCATGCGACATACCGAAGCTCTCCCATGCGAATTAATCAACGGCTGCGTAATCGCGGTGAACATGACCAAGCTCGCACCCGCTTGCGAATAAGAAGTGCGGTCGACCGCATTATGTTTTATTGTCGGCTCGATCCGCAATCGGAGTACCGCCTAACATGGGGAAATGGGCGCAATACCGCTCGAAGTGCGTCAATTTGTCGCACCGAATCTACGAGACCGAACTTATCGGAGAGACGTCCTAACCGACGGCTTAAACCAGCAGTTTTTCACGACGAGGACGAGCCTTCGCGCTCGGCTTCGTCGCGTCGAGCGGAGCCGGTTCCGGTTCTCTCGGCAATGGTCGATTCAGCCTCGCATGCGATTCGCCGACGACTCGGTATTGCAGCGCTAAGAGGTCGGTAAACGGGCGCTCGATCGGCCACAGGGCGACTCGAATATCGCCCGAGCGGTCGTAGAGGCGGAGCCGCGCGGAAGCCAATTGCTTGACGAGCCGGGCGCGCAGATCGGTCGTCGCGCCGATATAGAGTCGCTCTCCTTCGGCATTCAGAATGAGATACAAGCCGGGCGCTTCCGGAATCCCTTTCTCCCAGCGCTTGCCTGCCACGCGCAGCGGGGTCGCGAACTCGGGCTCCGTTTTCTTCAATTGCTCGGCCCGCACGCGCAGCTGCTTTGCTTCTTTGCGAAGCTTGAGCGCGGTCCAACGATACTCGAACGCCTTCTTACTGCCGCCGAACTTCATGGCGACGTTGTCGAACTCGGCCGCCAGCGCAGGATCGCAGAGCAATTCATCGATGCCGACCTGCGGATGCGCGGCCGACATCTTCGCGACCCCGATCTCAGCACCGAAGGCAAACGGCTCGCACGCGCTCCAAGCCAGCTCCGTCGGCATGGTCGTCGGTACGCCCTTGAGCTTGCCGGCCTTCCGCAAGCGAAACAATGTCGCGTTCCACGAGCGCACGTCGCCCGGCACATGCAAGGCCCGACAATGCTCGACGAACGCTGCCTGTAGTTTCGGATCGGCCATGACCCGATCGGGCGAGTAGCCATGGCAAGCGCGACGAAATGCTTCGACGAGGTTCCGCTGCGGATCGTGTTCGATCAACTCCGCTTCCCCGTTCGCTACGACGACCGGCAACGCTTCCGGCTCGGCGACTTCGGGAGCAGCGATCTCGGGAGCGACGATTTCCGCAGCGGGTTCGACCGGTTGTGCGACTTCGACGATCGCCTCATCTGTTACCGAGACGACTTCCTCAGCAGCTTCCGCCGGCGCCAGCCCCGGGGTGCGCGGGGCGCTTCGTGTCGGGTCGGCCGATCCTACCAGCGGCGCTCCGACGACTGCTTCTTCCACCCGTCGTCCGCCGCGCTCGGCATAGTCGGGCGAGAGCTCGAAGCCGATAAAATCGCGGCCGAGTTTCTTCGCCGTCACTAAGGTCGTCGCGCTCCCCGAGAAGGGATCGAGGACTAAATCTCCTTCGTGCGAGCAACTCCGCACGATGCGCCCCAACAGTTGCTCGGGCATTTGGCAACCGTGGAAGCCGGCCCGTTCTTTGAAGGTGCCGGCGACGCGCGGGAAGTACCACGTATCTTCTTCGGCTTGAAAGCAATCGGTGAGATCCTGCGGACGCAGAATCCAGGTGTCGTCCGGCAGCCGCCCTTTGGGGTTCGCGCGGGTATCGTTGTAAACCAGTTGTCGCGCCGACGGGATCCGATTCTCCGGCGCATCGCCGCGAAACGTAAACGAGGTCGGGTTCTTCACGAAGTAGAACAGGTGCGCGTGCGAGCGCGTGAACTTGTTCTTGCAATTGACGCCGAACGTGTAGTACCAGACGACCCAACTGCGCGTATGAAAGCCGAGCTCTTGGCTCATCAGCTTAAGCTCGGCGGCATACTCGTCGCCGATCGCCAGCCAGAACGTGCCGTTCGGTTTCAGCACGCGATGCACGGCCGCGATCCAACCGCGCGACCAATCCAAATAGTGCTCATGCTCGCGGCGATCGTCGTAGACGTCGTACTTGTAGCCGATGTTGAACGGAGGATCGGCGAACGCCAAGTCGACGATCTCGGCCGGAAGCGCGTTCAGGCCTGCGACGCAATCGCCGAGATGAATTCGATTGAGGAAATCGGCTGACATGTGGGCTTCTATCGGTTAAGTGGAGTCGACGTGCGAAGCACAGGATTTTAGCGCAAGCGGAGCGCGAGCGCAAGCGGTGCGTAACGTGGAACGGCGCCGCGAGGTCGAATCTTCGTCGCACCGCCGAAATAACCGGTTCGTCGTCCGACCGGCACCTTCGCCCAGGTCGGGCCGTCGTGGAAAGAATGTTCGTAGCGAGCGCGAATGCGTCCCGTTTCACCTGCCGATGCGTGCGAGGTGTTTTGCGAGTTTTCCGCTGACGCGCAAGCGAAACATCGCTGAAAAACAGTTTGCGACGTTTACCTCGGCCGACTCTTTACCGATTCAAAATCAACGACTAACTTGGAGCCTTCTTATTCATCTCGGCGCGCTCGATGAGTGCTTCTCTTTCCTAACACTTCTTCTTCGCTTTTGATTCTACCAGGAACCTTTCGACCATGAATCGACTCCTTAGCGCCGCGGCCTGGGCTGCTTTGCTTCTCGCAACTTGCTTATCGGCCTCGGCACCGGCGCAAGCGCCGGCCGCTCCGGCAAGCGAACCCGTTGCCGCCGAGCCGGCCGCGGCCTCGTTCGACCACGGCGACCACGCCTGGATGCTCACTTCCGCAGCGCTCGTCCTCTTCATGACCGCGCCGGGCCTCGCGATGTTCTACAGCGGCTTGGTCCGTAAGAAGAACGTACTCGGCGTGATGATGCAGTGCGTGTTTCTCATGGGCCTGATGACGATCATCTGGGCTACCTACGGCTACTCGCTCTGCTTCGGCGGCAGCGGCGGCACGCCCGAGGATGTCGAAAAGACCGGCTACAGCCGTTGGATCGGCACCGGCGAGTATCTGTTGATGAAAGGGGTGCAGCCGACCTTAGGCGCCGACGGCAAGCCGAGCTATCCGATGGAAGGTGCGATCCCGCGCCTGACCCATATGGTTTATCAAGGGATGTTCTTCATCATCACGCCGGCGCTGATTTGCGGAGCGTTCGCCGAACGGATGAAGTTCAGCACGTTCGTCGTCTTCAGCGTCCTCTGGGGGACGTTCGTCTATTGCCCTCTCTGCCATTGGGTGTGGGACGGCGGGATCCTCGCCTTCGGCAGCCCTCATGCGGTGTTCGGCACGTTCAAAACCGGCGCGCTCGACTTCGCCGGCGGAACGGTCGTGCATATCAGCTCCGGCATAACGGCGCTCCTCTGCGCCGTCGTGCTCGGCAAGCGTCTCGGCTACGGCCAAGAAGCGATGCCTCCGCACAACCTTACTTACACCGTGCTCGGCGCGGCGATGCTTTGGGTCGGGTGGTTCGGCTTCAATGCCGGTAGCGCGCTCTCGGCCGGCGACTTGGCCGCCAGCGCGTTCGTCGCCACGCATTTCGCCGCCGCCGCCGGAACGCTTGCTTGGCCGACCTTGGAATGGATCTTCCACGGCAAGCCCACCGTCCTCGGAGCGTGCTCCGGTGCCGTAGCCGGGCTCGTCGTCATCACCCCGGCGGCGGGCTTCGTGCAGCCGATGTCGGCCATCATCATGGGCCTGCTCGCCGGTTGCGTCTGCTACGTCGCTTGTACGTCGTTGAAGCGCAAGTTCAAGTACGACGACTCGCTCGACGCGTTCGGCGTGCACGGCGTCGGCGGCACGCTCGGAGCCATTCTTACCGGCGTCTTCGCGACCCGCGTCGTTACCGATCCCATCGTGTCGGGCGGGAGCGAACTCGGCTTGCTCGAAGGGGGCCCGCTGTTGGTTCCGCAAATCGCCGCGGCCGGCGTGACGATCGTCTATTCGGTCGCCGTGTCGTTCGTCTTGCTCAAGGTGCTCGACCTCACGATGGGGCTCCGCGCCACGCAAGTCGACGAAGGCCAAGGGCTGGACTACAGCCAACACGGCGAAGAGGGATACCTGTTCCTCTCGTAGTTCGGCTGCTTCCGCAGAATCAGCTTCGCCGTCGGTGTTCTTGCGCCGCCGGCTTGCATTCCCCGACCGGTCTGCTCGAATTGAGAGTAGATTCGGTAGACCGGTCGGGCCTCTGTTTCTTATGATCTCGCCACCGGTCTTAGTACCGGCTCCAGCACCGGCCCGACCTCGCTCGGACGCACCGTCGACGGAAACCCAGCTATGAAGAAAATCGAAGCGATCATTCGTCATTTTCGGTTGGAAGAAGTGAAGAACGCGCTCACGGCCGACGGCGTGCAAGGGATGACGATCACCGAGGTCCGCGGCTTCGGCCGGCAAAAGGGGCACACGGAGATGTACCGCGGCACCGAGTACGCCGTCGACTTCGTGCCGAAAGTGAAAGTCGAGCTCGTCGTCGCCGAAGACAAGTTGCGCTCGGTCCTCGATACGATCCTGCGCACCGCACAGACGGGCCAGATCGGCGACGGCAAGATCTTCGTCAGCGATCTGGAAGAAGTCATCCGCATCCGTACCGGCGAGACCGGCGAAGAAGCGATCTGAGCCTCGCGCGCATCGGCTCGAACATTCCTCGCGGCGACGGGGCAAAACCCGTTGCGACCGGCTGCGCGGCCGCTTAGGCTAAGTGCATCCACCCGCCGCCCTGCCGCGATGCGTATGTCGCGCTTCCAACGGCCGGTTTACACCGGCCGCTCGCCTCAGAGAGATTCGTCATGCCCCTGCGCATTCACCGTGTCTATACGTTTGTATCGCTCGCCGGACTTCTCGCCGGAATCGCTTTGCTTACGGTGCGCCTTAACGCCGTTGAGCCGCAGACCGCCGTAGCCACGCCGTCGAAAGAAGACCTGCTCAAGCAAGATTTCAAGTCGCAGTTGCCGCGCATCGCTCCGACCGAGCCGGCCGACGCGCTGAAAACGTTTACCGTAGCGCCGGGCTTTAAGATCGAGCAGGTGGCCGCCGAGCCGCTGGTGAATAGTCCCGTCGCGATGGAATGGGACGAGAACGGCCGGTTGTTCGTGTGCGAGATGCGCGGCTACAGCGAGAACCGCGACGAGAGCCTGAGCCGGGTCAGCATGCTCGAAGACGTCGACGGCGACGGCCGGTTCGACAAGAGCACCGTCTTCGCCGATAAGCTCCTCTGGCCGACCGCGGTCTTCTGCTACGACGGCGGCCTCTTCGTCGGCGATGCTCCCGACGTCTTCTACTTCAAAGACACCGACGGCGACGGAAAAGCCGACGTGAAGAAGCACGTCTACACCGGCTTCGGCAACTCCAACGTGCAAGGCCTGCTCAACTGCTTCCGCTGGGGCCTCGACAACAAGATCCATCTGGCGACGAGCAGCACCGGCGGCGATGTGCGCAAGGCCGGCCCGGGCATCGACCCCAAGACGGCGAAGACCGTGAACGTGCGCGGCCGCGACATCGCGTTCAACCCCAACACCTACGACTTCGAGCTCACGAGCGGCGCGTCGCAACACGGGATGTCGTTCGACGACTGGGGCCGGAAGTTCGTCTCGTCGAACTCGAACCACATTCAGCAAGTGATGTACGAAGATCGGTACGTCGCGCGCAATCCGTTTCTCTCGGCCCCGGATGCGCGCGTGAGCATCGCCGCCGATGGCCCGCAAGCCGAAGTGTTTCGCAAGAGCCCGGTGGAGCCGTGGCGCATCATTCGCACCCAGTTGCGGGTCTCCGGAGCCGTGAAAGGCATGGTCGAAGGAGGAGGTCGGCCGGCGGGCTACTTCACCGGCGCCGGCGGCGTGACGATCTATCGCGGCGATGCGTTTCCCGACGAATGGAAGGGGATCGCGATCGTCGGCGATGTCGGCAGCAACCTCGTTCATCGCAAGCGGCTCGAACCGAACGGCCTCGAGTTCATCGCCCGCCGCATCGACGACAAAAGTGAGTTCGTCGCTTCGACCGACGTTTGGTTTCGCCCGGCGCAGTATGCCAACGGGCCCGACGGCGCGCTCTACATCATGGACGTCTACCGCGAAGTGATCGAGCACCCGGCGAGCATCCCGCCGATGATCAAGCAACACCTTGACCTCACGGCCGGCCGCGATCGCGGACGCCTCTACCGCGTGATCCCCGAGAAAGGATTCCAACAACGCCCGACGCCGAAGCTCGGCAGCGCCACGACCGCCGAGCTCGTCGCCCTACTGGAACACCCCAACGCCTGGCACCGCGAAACAGCCGCCCGCTTGCTCTACACGCGGCAAGATAAATCGGCGATCGAGCCGCTGAAGAAACTCGCGGCCGAATCGAAGTCGCCGCTCGGCCGGATGCACGCACTCTATGCACTCGACGGGCTCCGGGCTCTGAATGAATCGCTGATCGCCGCGGCATTCGACGATCGGCATCCGCAAGTTCGCAAGCACGCCGTGCGTCTTGCGGAACGGTTTATCAACTCGCCTAAGAGCGGACTTTTGAGTCGCTTGGCCGCACTCGCCGACGATCGCGACGCGGAGGTTCGCTATCAACTGGCATTCTCACTGGGATCGATTTTCGAATTCGGCGGTTACGACGAAGGGGTCGTATCTTTCATGTTTCCGGCGGTCAAGCTTGCGAAACGCGACGCCGCCGACAAATGGGCGTCGCTTGCGCTGGTCAGTTCGATGCGTGACGGTGCGCCGGCCTTTCTCGACGCGACCCTTTCCGACGACAACGCCGCTTACGCCGACCTGCCGCAAATCCGCCCGTTGATCGAACGCCTGGTCGCCCAAGTCGCACTGCAAGACGATGAGATCGCGGTACCGATGGTGGTCGAAAGATTCAACGGAATCTCCGCAAGCCGCACCGATACGGCGCTCGCCGTGGCGCGCGGACTGATAACGGGACTCAAGAAGCCGACGAGCCAAGTCACCAAACTGGCGACCGCCGGAAAACTCGATAAGCTGAAAACGATCATAAGCTCGATGCTCAGCCGAAACTCGGCGATCGCCGTCGATTCGGAAGCGCCTCTCAAGGCTCGCATTTCCGCCATCGACGAACTCGCCGTCGGCAAGTTCGTCGAAATGCAGCCGACGCTGATAAAACTGATCGACAACCGCCAACCGATCGAAGTGCAACTCGGTGCGGTCGCCGTCCTCGGTCGCTACGTCGACGCCGGCGTGGCCGAGGTCGTGCTCGGGGCGTGGCCGAAACTGAGCCCGACGATCAAAGAGCCCGCACTCGAAGTCCTGTTCGCACGGCCCGAACGAATCGCCGCGCTGCTCGACGCGCTCGAGGCCGGCAAGTTCAACGCCGGCGATCTGCCGCCGGCCCGCGTGCAAACCTTGCTCGCCACCGGCGACCCCGCGCGCAAGGCTCGCGCCGAGAAATTGCTCGGCGCGATGCGCCCCAGCCGGCGGTCTGATGTCGTCGCCGCGTATCGCGAAGCGCTTGCCATTGCGGGCGACGTCGCCCGCGGGCGCGAGACCTTCAAGAAGAACTGCACGGCATGCCATAAGGCCGAAGGGGCCGGCCACGAAATCGGCCCGAACCTCTCGACGATCAAGACCCGCGGCGCCGAGACGATCCTCACGAACGTCCTCGACCCAAGCCGCGAAGTGAACCCGCAGTTCGTCAACTACATGCTCATCACCGACGACGGCCGAACCGTCACAGGGCTCATCTCCGCCGAAAGCGCCACGGCCGTGACGCTCAAACGGGCCGAAGGCCAGAGCGATACCGTGCTCCGCGTGAACATCGACGAGCTCCTCGGCACCGGCCTTTCGCTGATGCCCGAAGGCTTAGAGCAAAAGATCGACAAGCAAGGGATGGCCGACCTCATTGCGTACATCATGCAGCTGCAGTGACGCTCCGAGGCGAGCGGGGTGCCGTCAGGCCCCCGTTGGGAGCTGCCATACGCCTCGCGCTGCCGGTTCGATCGTTCACACCACTGTCGAGGACGCCATGCATCGCACGATTCTCACGTCGCTCGTGTTCTTCAGCCTCTTTGCGAGCGCCGCTTCCGGCAATGCCGCCGAAGCATGGCGGGCCGGAGTCGCCGAAACCAGCATCACCCCCGCCGAGCCGATGTGGATGTCGGGCTACGGCGCTCGCACCGCGCCGGCCGAAGGGACGCAAGACGAGCTGATGGCGAAAGCGGTCGTGCTGGAGTCGAGCGACGCCGCCGGAGCCTCGAGCGCCGGCCGCAAGTCGCGCGTCGTCTTGATCACGCTCGACCTGGTCGGCATCGATCGGGCGATCTCGCTCGAGCTCGGCCGCCGACTGCACGAGAAGTTCGGCCTCGAGCGCCGACAAATCGCGATCAACTGCTCGCACACGCATTGCGGGCCCGTCGTCGGCACGAACCTCGGGGCGATGTATTCCCTGACCGACGCGCAATGGAAACAAGTCGCCGATTACCAAGTCGTGCTGCTCGATAAGATCGTCGACGTCGTCGGCCGCGCGCTGGCCGATCTCGCGCCGGTGCGCCCCAGTTGGGGCTCGGGCACGGCGACGTTCGCCGTCAACCGCCGCGAGAACAAAGAGAAGGAAGTGCCTGCGCTCCGCGCGCAAGGGGCAACGCTCCGGGGCCCGATCGATCACGATGTTCCGGTCCTCGCGCTGCACGCAGCCGACGGCCGGCTGAAGGCCGTCGTGTTCGGCTATGCCTGCCATGCGACGACGCTCGGCTTTCAGAAATGGTGCGCCGACTATCCCGGCTACGCCTACCGCACGCTGCAAACATCGCATCCCGGCACCGTCGCTCTCTTCTGGGCCGGCTGCGGCGCCGATCAAAACCCGATCCCGCGCCGAACCCTCGAATACGCCGAGCAATACGGCCGGCAACTCGCGGCAGCGGTCGAGAAAGTCCTCGCGTCGGGCACGTTGAAGCCGATCGCCGGCACGATCGACGCGCGCTACGAAGAAGTCTCGCTCGACCTCGCGCACCTCCCGACCAGTGCCGAGCTAGAAGCGACCGCGGCGAAGGGGAACAAGTACGAGCAAGGCCGCGCGCGGCGCCTGCTGGCGACCATCGCGAAGGAAGGGAAACTCGCGCCGACGTATCCCTACCCAGTCGAAACGTGGCAACTCGGCGACGGCCCGCGCTGGGTGATCCTCGGCGGCGAGGTAGTCGTCGACTACGCACTGCGAATCAAGCAAGAGCGGACGCCGGCCGAGACGAGCGCCGCCGCGATCGACCCGACGCGCACCTGGGTCGCCGGCTACTCGAACGACGTGATGGCCTACATTCCCTCCCGCCGCGTGCTGGCCGAAGGAGGCTACGAAGGAGCCACCTCGATGATCTACTACGGCCTCCCGAGCCCCTGGGCCCCGATGCTGGAAGAAGCGATCATCCGCGCCGTACGCGGCGAGCGCCGGTAGGCGAACGAGCGGTAAGCTTGGCTCCGCTACCGAACGTTATAGGGCTGAATGGCTTTGAAGCCCTTCACGTGAGTGCGTTCCCTTAGACCGATAAATTCGTTCATTTTGGCCCCCTCACGTGGTAAGACGGCAAGCATGGATCGCGATTTTGAAATCGATCGTATTCGTGAACGTCTCATCGCCGGTTGTTCGGCAGAGGAGTTCGCAGAAATGCGATGTCCGGTATGCAACTCGCCGCTTGTTATCAACGTCCATCCGAACCACCGAGTATTCTTTGTTCGTTGTGCGGTAACCGCGGAACACATCGGTTTTCATGAAGAATCCGTTGCGAAGCCTGAGTGGTGGAAACAATGCATTCGCGGCGCCTGGTATTAGATAGCCGAAATGCCATGTCGCGATTGCCGCGAAAGACCAACCAAGGCCTTTTGCACGGCGATCGATGCGCGCAAATCCAGCGGAGTTTATGCGCCCCGTATAAAGGGAGCAAAGAATAAGCCGCAATCCTGGCCCAAGAACTTCCGTTGAAATCCGGTTCCCTCCCGGGCATGATGCGGGGCGTGGAGGAGACACGTACCGATCCCGAGGGGATTTTCGACACGTCGCCGTGAAGATCATTCACGGTGACGACGAATCTCCGTTGTGAACTCGAGCCCGACGGGCGCCGCTTGTCGCTCCGGACGGGTCAGGGAAATCGACCGCTGGAACTTTTGCTCGAGGCGCGGCGGACCAACGAGGCCGCGCCGGTTCGAGTCGTGCGTTCGGCTTCATCGCCGAGCGCCGGTCGGTGCAACGGAGACGCTTGCGAGCCGCAGAGATGGAGCAACCGGGCCGAGCCTCATCGCTCGGCGCGTGGGCTCTTGCTCGGTGGTCCGTCTTCTCCCGGCCTGCGAGGGTGCGACGAACGGTCTTCATCTGCCGGCGCTCGAGGGTGCGAGGTACGGTCCGACCTTGCTCCCGAAGAACGCCGAGCGCGCGAAGAGCGCCGGTCGCTCCGTCGCGGTCCTTGGCTGCCGCTCGGCTCGGACGAAGCCGACGGCACCCACTCTCGTTACCGAGAGAGGGAAAGCGAAGGACCGAACCATGCGCGGCGACTTCCTTGAAGGCTCGAACGACGGCGGGAGCGATCCCGCCCAGCGCGAGCCGGCGAGGAAGCCGCGACGGCTGCGGGGTGTCGTCCGGTGCGTCGTCGACCGGGGTGGTTCGAGACCGTCGCCGCGGGGCGGAGCGGCTCGCACGCCGGAGCGGGATGAAAATGTCTGCGCAGACTTGTTTGACAAGAAGCCCGCTCCAACTCGGGCGACGACGCACGAACTTTTTTCGCGACCGAAACCGGCCGCCGCCGGGCCCCGCTGCGCCTAGCGAGATTTTTCCGTTTTCTTATTACCTGAGGCTCGGTGGGGCTTCGTTCGTGCGCCGTTAGTCCGTTTTCCACGTCGAAGCAGGGGAGAAAAGGAGGTGCGGGAATCGTCGAGCGAACGGTAAATCGGCTGCTTGCGGCATGTTAGGGCGATTCGCTAGAATGATGTTTTGAAACTTGCGCTTGGAATTGGAATTCGTATGCCGGAAAAAGAAGAAGGTCTGGAAGTCGAAGGCGTGGTCACGCAGGCCCTCGCCAATACGCGCTTCCGCGTGACGATCGAAGGGGGCCACGAAGTGATCGCCCACGTCGCCGGCCGGATGCGCAAGAACTTCATCCGGATCGTGCCGGGAGACAAAGTGAAAGTCGAACTTTCCCCCTACGATCTCACCAAAGGTCGCATTACGTTTCGCGAACGCTAAGCCGCGCGCCGCACCTCAGAGCCCACAAACGAATTCTTCCTCGCGCAAGGCTGCGCGACATGCAACGAACCTCGCCGATGCGATCGTCGGCAACGAGACGCGCTGCCGATGTGCAGCGGCCTTCGCTACTTCTTTCCGCCGCCGTGCTGCGCTGCCGATTGCGTACGGCACTGATTTGATTCTTTGCTTTTGATTTACGCCGGCCCGAGCCTGCGCGAGCGTTGCGGCCGGAGCGATGCATCGACTTCGATTCCGCGCCGTTTTGCGGCGACTTGCAGTGGTCGACGTCGCGCGAATCTCGTACAAAGACGGACTTACGGCTTGACGCTGTGTGCAGGCGTTCGCTCGGCATGGTTGCCGACGGAAATCTTGTGCAAACGAAGTTCGGTAATTCTTGCGAATATCGACCGCCGGCCGACGAAATACTCGTCGCGGACCGATCGGTTGCCGTGAAACCTTATCCAGGAGAATCGTCGTGATGAGAATCGTGAAGAGAATCTCGTATGTGTGGTCGGCGCTCGCGCTCTTGGCGCTCGGCGCGATGCAAACTTCGGCCGTAGCGACGGCTGCGGAGTCGAAGCCGGTCGCGGTGGTCTCGTTCGCCGGCTACGATGCGCTGAAGAAAGACGTCGGCTTCGTCGGCGAACTCGCAGGCATGCCCGAGCTCGCGCAAGCGGCCGAAGGGTTGCTCGCGATCGTGACGCGCGCTCAAGGCGCGGCAGGGCTCGACAAGACCAAGCCGATCGGCGCGGCCGTCTTCCTCAGCGAAGAGTCGAAGCCGAGCGGCTATCTGTTCATTCCGGTCGACGACGTCGATAAGTTGCTCGACGTACTGCAAGACGTCGTGACCGACGTCGAAGACCAGGGCGAAGGCTATTCCTCGTTCAAGACGAAGCGCGGGCCGACGCTGACCATGCGCGAGACCAAAGGTTGGGTCTTCGTGAGTCTCTCGAAAGACTTTCTCACCGACGTTCCCGCCGATCCGACGACGCTGCTCGGCGACTTGCCGAAGACCTACGATTTGGCCGTGAAGCTGAACGTCGGCAACGTGCCGGAACCGCTGATTCAATTGGCGATCCAACAGATCCGCGTCGGTGCGGAGCAAGCGATGAAGAAGGCTCCCGCGCAAGACGACGAAGCGGCCGAGGCCTTCCGCAAGGCGTTTACCGAATCGTCGATCGAGAGCCTGACGCAAGCGATTCAAGATCTGCAAAGCTACACGTTCGGCTTCGCGATCGACGATAAGACGCGCAGCGCCTACCTCGACATTCAAGTCGACATGAAAGACGGCAGCCCGCTCGCCAAGCAGCTCAACGGCACCGCCGACGGCGCCAAGCCGTCCACGCTACCGGGCCTGGCCGATGCGGCCCGCGTGTTCAACTTCCATATCAACGCGCCGATCATCGGCGACGAAGCGAAGACGACGCTCAAGCTGTTGGAAGACGGCCGCAAGTTGGCCGCGGATAAGATCGCCGAAGAAGTGAAGGACGAAGAAGGACAAAAGACCTTGAAGAAGATGGCGAACGACTTCATCGACGTCATTGCGGCGACGATCGAAGAAGGCCAGATCAACGGCGGCGCCGTCGTGACCGGCGACGGACCGTTTTCGGTCGTGCTCGGCGTTCACGTGGCCGACGGCAAGAAGCTCGAAAAGATCGTGAAGGAAGCGATCGAGCTCGGCAAGAAAGACGAGAACTTCCCGAAGGTCGAGATCGACGCCGAAGAAAAGGGAGACGTCTCGTTCCACACGGTCGTGTTGCCCGAATCCGAAGACGAAGAAGCGGCCGAGAACGTCGAGAAGTTCTTCGGCACCGATGAGCTTTCGCTCTCGCTCGGGTTCGGCAAGAAGTCGTTCTTGATTGCGATCGGCGACGATCCGATCGAAGCGACCGATTTGGTGCTGAAGGCCGCACCGGCGAGCCTGCCGTCGAAGACCACGCCGCTCACGTTGCAACTCAAGGTCGGCCCGATCATGAAGATGGCGGCCGAACAAGTGGGCGAAGAGCAACCGCTCGTGAAGGTCATGGCCGATGCCTTGGCCGAGTCGAAGAACGACCACATCAATCTGCAAGCGCTCTTGATTAAGAACGGCGAGCGGATTCGCTTCGAGATCGAAGAAGGTGTGATCGCCGCCTTCGGCAAGTCGGTCGTCAAAGCCAGTCAAAAGGGTGGCGCTAAGTAGCGTTCGCCGATAGTTTGTTGAACGAAAAGGCCGGCGAGATACGCATCTCGCCGGCCTTTATTTTTCACTTTCGCGCTGCGACCTTCGCCGTTAAACTAGGCCCCACTTCTTCCGTAGAAACCATTCCGCAACGAGCAACGAAACGAAGATCGCCAGAAACTCCCACCGGTCCCACAACGATTGCAACTCCGGCGTTTCCGCCCGGCGATCGAGCGACCGATTCTGCAACTCGCGAATCACTGCGGCGAAGTCTTTCACGCCGATGGACCGACCCCCGGGCGTCATCTCGGCCAGCGCTTTGAGCATGTCGGGATACGCGTTCGGGTTGTCGAGTTCGAGATCCTGACCGAAGACATAGAACCGCGCTTGCGCACGGCCTAGCGGCTTCTTTGCGGCGTCCGTCGCCGATACTTCGACGAGATAATCTCCCGGCGGGCCGGGGGGCAACAGCAGTTCGCCGAACGTCTCGTCTCCGCGACGCCGTACCGAAGCTTTGAGCTTCGTGCCGTCGGGCAGCGTGACGATCGGCGTGAAGACCGCATCGGCGATCGGTGCCGCTTCGGCCGTTTGCGCACCGACGGCGAACTCCAACTGTGCGCCGGGACTGAACGAACGCTGTGAGAGCCGCAACCAAACGTTTTCGCCGGCTTGGTCTTCCTTATGCGCCAACCACAACACCGTGCGACGCCAAAACCGCTTATGCGCGGTCTCGAAGCCACGCATGCGCCAGCGCCAAGTAGAGTCGATCGCCATGGCCGCCACGCGGCCGCGATCGAACTCTCGCGCCACGATCAACGGCTGCGGGTCGCCCGGTCCGTCGCTCACGGCCAGCACGAGCGCGCCGTCGGCGATGCCCGCGAAACGGTTCGCCCCTTCGAGCGGCGGCAGCGCGCGCCAAGCCTCTTCGTTCGCGGAGTCGCCGGCCGCGAGCTGCAGCAGCGATTGCGTCCGGCCGACGCGCGTCGGCACGATGCGCAGCTTGCCGGTCAGATGCAGGTCGCCGCGAACGTCTTCGCGAAAGTTCTGGCGCTCCAAGCGGTCGAATTTGATCGGCATGATCTCGGCGAGCGGCGTCGCGCCGTATCCTCCGGCACCGAAGCTATGAATGCCGCCGAGCATGGCGAAGCCCGCTCCGCGCCGCACGGCCGTGACGAGCGCCGCAAGTTCTTCCGGCCGGAAGGCGGTCGAGTCGACGTCGCCGAAGATATAAACGTCGTACGTGCCCGGCGCAAAACGTTTCGCCAGATCGGTCGGTCGCGCATCCTGGCGCTCGGCGTTCAGCTCCACGTAGTCGACGTGAATATCGGGCGAAGCGTCGAGCGAACGGCGAATGAACGTCTGCTCGACGCGCGCCGTCCCTTCGAGATAGAGCACGTTCAAACCTTCGCCGAACACGGTGACGAACGTCGTCACTTCGTTGTTCGTGGTCTTCAGCTCGCCCGGTTGCACGGCGGCGCGCAGCGTCACTTTATATTCGCCCGGCACGGTCGGCGTGTAGTCGAACGTGAGGCGCTCGCCGAGTTCGCTCGCTTCGCGCGAGCCCTGAATGCGCTTCGTTCCGACCGCTTCCATCTTGCCGCTGCCGGGAGCGGTCTCGACGAGCAACTGCACTTCGACCGGTTGATTCTCGAACCCTTCGACAAGCGCCGTCCCTTCGACCGTCAACGGATTCTTCACGAACACCGGTTCGCTCGTCAGCAAGTTGCGCACTTCGATGTCGCGCGCTTGGCCCGCCGCGCGCTCCTTGCCGAGCGGAACCGTGAAGAGCGGAAAGCCCCGATCGGCGAGCCACTGCTTCACGGGCACTTCCGGCAACAGCGGATCGGCGGTGAGCGTTCGCTGTGCGCCATCGGTGATGAGAAACATCGCTCCCAAACGCTTGCCGGCTTCCGGTCGCAACGCTTGCTCCATGCTCGAGCCCAGCGCCGATTCTTCGCCGGCGGGAACTCCCTCGAACGCGTACTTTCCTGCTTTCGGTTCCAGGCGTCGCGCGTCGGCATCGAAGCCGTAGACCTGATAGATCAAATCCTCTTCCGTTTCGCCGACGACGTCGTTCAACTCCGCGAGCAATTCTTCCGCCCCTTGCCAACGGGACTTGCTCCCTTCGAGATCGTCGGTCTCCATGCTGCGCGAACGGTCGAACATCAGCAGCACCGTGTCGGGCCGCTTCTCGATCTTCGGCACCAAGAGCGAAGGGCGGAGCATCGCCAAGAGCACCAGCGCGATCACGCCCAAGCGCAGCAACACGAGCGTCAGTCGCCGTCGCGACGAAGTTCGATCGCGCGCCGGCCCCAACAGAAGCAACAGCAACAACAGCGCGCCCATGCCGACGACCAACGGGTAACCACCCACTGGGTCGAGAATCGGAGCGTGCGTCGTGATCGTTCCTTCGGTCATAGTCGTTCGCGTTCGCAGCTATCCGCGCTTGTAGAATCGGTTCGCCAACACTTGCTCGAGCCCCAACACGACGGCCACGGTGCAGATCAAAATCGGAAACAGTTCCCGTCCGGCACGATCGGGATTCGACTCTCGACGGAGCTCGGCAAATTTCTTGACGGTCGCATGCGGTACGTCGGCGAACAGTTTTTCCAATCGCGCGGCATCGATGCGGCGCAGCGATTCGCCGTCGGCAGGGAGATTGACGCTGAACCCAAGATCGACGCCGTCGGCCGAACCGCCGGCTTGCACGCGGTAGTTGCCGGCCGCATCGGTAATGGGCACCGTGAGCCGGTTCCGTTTCAAATCGGCGGCCAAGCGCAACGGCGGCACATCGGCGTTGCGCCGCGTGACGAGATACGTCTCGAAGCGCTTCGTCGGATCGAGTCGCACGATCGCCGCTTCCTGCGCGAGATAGTTCACCGGATCGTCGCGGCCGACCAAGTAAGTCGTCACGCCGTTCATCAACACCACGAACGGCCAAGGCCTCGGACCGATCGGCAGCAAGTTCCAACGATCATCTTCGGGCAAGTCCGTCGGCTCCGAGATCGGCGTCGTGATGGTCAGCGCGCGGCCGAGTCCGATCGGACGTTCGACGATCGCCGGCGCATCGTTGTTATACGGCGCGACGAACGTCGTTCCTTCGGCAGGGGTGAGCTGCCAATAACGATAGACCGGAAAGTCTTCCCACGGCGTCGAACTTTTCACCGGTTTGAAATCGGCCAAGAGCGGATGCTGATCGGCGTCGGGCCAGAAATAAAGATCCCCCTGCGGATAGCGCGCCTGAATGCCGAGCTTGCCGGCGAGCACCGTCTGTGGAATTTCGGTGTTGAATTTCGACGGCTGCGCGTCGGGCCCGAGAAAGAGGGCCGTTCCGCCGCCGCCGCGCGCGTAGGCTTCGATCTGTTGCCACAGCGTGTCGGCCAGGGGCGGCGGATCGAGCAGCACGAGCGCCGAATACTTGTGGAAGTCTTCTTCGGCGAGCTTGTCGTAAGTGCCGTAGAAAACATCGTACGGCGCGATCCCGTTCACCTGCAGCTCGCGGCCGGCGATCGCTTGCGTGTAGTACGCCGCGCGAGTCGCAACGGGGTTCGGCGCGGCGACGAGAATGCGCGGGGCCGAGCGGACGTTGACCGTGAAGTAGCGCACATTATTCTCGGGCAAACTATCGGCATCGTCGATCCGCAACTCCCCTTGATGCGTGCCGAGGTCGAGGCTGCCGATCGTGAAGCTCACTTCCTTCGTTTCATCGGCTGCGAGGTCGACTTCTTGCACACCTCGTTCCGCGAGCTTCCCGGTTTGCGGATCGATAACGAGCAAGCGCACGATCCGCTTCGTTCCTGCGCCGATGGCGGAAACGGCCGACGACACCAACAACGGCCGATTGCGAACGAGCATCTGATCGGACAGCGCGAGATTACCCAAAGCGTAATCGACCGGCTTCTCGGCACCGACGTCGATGAACTCGACCTTCGCGACTCCGCCGTCGACGGCCCGCTGCGCCCAATCGCCGGCGCGATTGCCCGACCACGCACCGACGGAGAAGTCGGTGAAGACGTAGAGCTCCTTGCGCGGGTACTTCGCTTCGCGCAAAAGCTCGGCGGCGCTCTCGCAGGTCGCCGCGAGCGGCACTCCGCGACCGCCGGTTTTCAGCTGCGCGATTCGCTCGCGGGCGATCGTCATGTCGGCTTCATACACACGCGATGGAGTCGAGGTATCGAGAATGCCGATCTCGCTCTTGGCCGGCAACGAAGCGAGCAGCTTGTCGGCGAATTCGCGCGCCGCTTCCAGGCGGGTGCGCTTCTCCGCCGTGTAACTCATGCGCGACGAAGTATCGAACACCAGCACGGCCGTAACCGGGCCTTCTTCATCGCCGAGCATTCCGAAGAGCTTCGCGCTCGGCCGTGCCAGCGCAAAGGCCAAGAGCGCGAGCGCCGCCATGCGCAGTAACAACAACAACAGATGCCGCAGCTTAAGCGTGCGGCGGTTCGAAGTTTGCCGCGCTTGCAAGAAACGGAGCGCAGGAAACTCCAACTGTCGCGGACGCTGGCGCATCATTAGATGCAGCACGACCGGAATTCCGGCCGCTAAGGCTCCGAACAACATTCCGGGATGCATGAATTCCATGGGTCGCCTATCCGCGTGCTCGCCGGCCGACGAGATAGCCCGTGAGCGCCTTATCGAATTGCATGCCGGTATCGATCGGCACGTAGTCGACGCCGCTTTGCGCGCACTCGCGACGATAGGTTTCGCGAAACTTGTCGATCTCGCGCAGGTAGTCGACGCGGTACGAATCGGCATCGACGAGCAACCGATCTTGCGACTCCGGTTCCTCGAATTCGCAGATGCCGTGGAACGGAAACTTCACTTCCGCTTCATCGAGAATGTGGAACAAGATGACGTCGTGTCCGCCGTGGCGGAGCCGTTGCAACGACTTCACGACCGGTTCCGGATCGGTCAACAAGTCGCTGAAGATCATGACGAGGCTGCGGTGCCGAAGCATCGCCGCGACTTGAATCAAACACTTCGCAATGTCGGTCTTGCCGCTCGGCTTGAGGTTGGCGAGGATCGACAGGACGGTGCCGAGCTGCGTTCGTTTCGAGCGGGGCGGAATGCTCGCGCGAATCCGTTCGTCGAACGTGACGAGTCCGACCGGGTCTTGCTGATGCACCATCAGGTAGCACAGCGCGGCGGCGATGCAAACGGCGTAGTCGAACTTCGTCGTCTCGCCTTGATAGGTGTAGCCCATCGATCCGCTGAGATCGATCACCAAGTAGCCGGTGATGTTCGTTTCGGCTTCGAACTTTTTGACGTAATACTTGTCGGTCTTCGCGAAGACGAGCCAATCGATATCGGCCGGATTGTCGCCGGCCGTATATTTGCGATGTTCGCTGAACTCGACGGAGAAGCCTTGAAAGGGGCTCGCGTGCAGCCCTTGCAAGAAGCCTTTGACGATGAACTGCGCGCGAAGATCGAGCCGGGAGATCTGTCGCGCGACTTCCGGCTTAAGATACTTTTCCGCGGCGGACATGGGAGAAAACCAGAAGTCAAAAACCAGAAACTAGAATTTGGAAACCAGAAGAGGAGAGCATTAGGACATGAGTACCGTCCGCACCTACTTTCTGGTTTCTAGTTTCTGGTTTCTGATTTTTGCGCTATTTCTTCCGGAATTCCTGCATGAAGCCGGCGAGCGCTTCGACCCCTTCGATCGGCATCGCGTTGTAGATCGACGCGCGGATGCCGCCGACCGAGCGATGGCCCGGCAAGTAGTGCAGATCGCGAGCTTCGGCTCCCTTGATGAAGCGCTTTTGCGTTTCCTCGTCGGGAAGCTTGAAGGTGACGTTCATCAACGAGCGGCTGTTCTTCTGGGCATGGCCCGTATAGAAGCCTTCGGAAGCGTCGATCACGTCGTAGAGCAGCTTCGCTTTCTTCTTGTTGTGCGCGAGCATCTTGTCGAGCCCGCCGATGTCGTTCTTCAGCCAGCGCGTGACGAGCAGCATGATGTAGATCGCGAACACGGGCGGCGTGTTCAAGAGCGACTTCTCTTTCGCATAGAGCGCGTAGTTCATCATCGTCGGCAGCTTCTCGCTCGAACGAGCGAGCAAGTCTTCGCGCACGATCACGGTCGTCACGCCGGCAGGGCCCGAGTTCTTCTGAGCGCACGAATAGATCAAGCCGTAGCGGTCCATCGGCAACGGGCGGCAAAGGAAGTCGCTCGACGCATCGCACACGAGCGGGATGGCGCCGGGCGTGGCGCTGCCGGTTTCCGGTTCGTCGAGAAACTGCACGCCTTGGATCGTTTCGTTCGACGTGAAGTAGGCATACGCGGCTTTCGGGTCGACCTTCGATTCGCCGGCCGCGGGAAGGCGATCGTAGTTCGTCGCTTTCGCGTCGTACACGTTCCGTACGGTTCCGAACTTCTTCGCTTCGTCGAGCCCCATTTTGCTCCATGCGCCGGTGACGATGTAGTCGGCCGATTGGCCTTCCGGCAGCAAGTTCATCGGCACCATCGAGAACTGAAGCCGACTTCCCCCTTGCATGAACAAGACTTTGAAATTCGCGGGAATCTTCAGCAAGTCGCGCAAATTCGCTTCCGTCTCTTCGAGCACCTTATCGAACCACGGACAGCGGTGGCTGATTTCCAAGGCCGATACGCCGAGGCCCGGCAGACTGAGCAGGTCGCGTTGCGCTTCCTGGAGAACGGAGAGAGGGAGCGTCGCAGGACCGGGGGAAAAGTTGTAGACTCGCTTATCCATGATGCGGAAAACTCTCGAAATGGGCGGCGTCGGGCTGCCAGGTTACGGTCGGCGTCTTACCAGGTCGTGATAGGCGGCGGCGGAACCTGTTACGCCTCGACGCGGCTCGACGACGGTAGGGCGACCAACGCGAAAAACAATCGTCTTTCGCTTACGGCAGCGGAAACCTCCTAAGATACACTTTCTCGCACGACGTTGACCAGTCCTACGAAGACCCTCTCATGAAAACCCGGCAATTCACGCATTCTTCCCAAGTCGCGGCTTCCGCCGAAGAGACGTTTGCATGGCATGCGCGACCGGGAGCTTTCCAACGCCTAACGCCCCCTTGGGAGCGGGTCGAAGCCATCGACCAAAAAGGAACCATTCGCGATGGCGATCGCCTCACGATCCGCTTGAAGATCGGGCCGGTGTGGCAACAGTGGATCGCCGAGCACGTCGACTATATCGAAGGCCGGCAGTTCTGCGATCGCCAAGTCGCCGGACCGTTCGCCGAATGGGAACATCTGCATCAGTTCACTCCGGAAGGTTCCGGCCATTGCCGGCTGGTCGACCGAATCGAGTATGCGTTGCCGATGGGTGCGGTGAGCAACCTCGTTGCCGGCCGCGCGGTCGAGCGAAAGCTGCGACGGAACTTCAAGTATCGCCATCGCATTACGTCCGACGACATCGCGGCCCATCATCGCTTCGCCGGCCGCGCGCCGTTGCGAGTGCTGCTCAGCGGCTCGAACGGAATGGTCGGCGCGGCGCTGCTGCCGATGCTCACCTCCGGCGGCCACACCGTCTTGCGGCTCGCGCGGGCCGCGAGCTCGCGCGGCGGTATTCGTTGGGATCCCGAGGCCGGCGAGATCGATCCTTCGTCGCTCGAAGGGTTCGATGCCGTGGTGCATCTCGCGGGCGAAAACATTGCGAGCAGTCGCTGGAGCGATGCGCAGAAGAAAAAGATCTTAGAGAGCCGCACGCTCGGGACGCGCTTGCTCGCCGAAACCCTCGCGAAGCTCAAGAACCCACCGAAGGTTTTCCTCTGTGCCTCGGCCGTCGGTTTTTACGGCGACCGCGGTGATGAGCAGTGCGACGAAAGCTCGCCGCGCGGCCAGGGCTTTCTCGCCGATGTCTGCGCGGCCTGGGAAGCAGCGACCGAACCGGCGCGCGACGCCGGGATTCGCACGGTCAATCTGCGCTTCGGCGTGATTTTGTCGGGGTCCGGCGGAGCCTTGGCGAAGATGCTGCCGCCGTTTCTCGTCGGCGCAGGGGGACGCATCGGCAGCGGCAAGCAGTGGATGAGTTGGATCGCGCTCGACGACGTCATCGGCGCGATCCATCATGCGCTGTTCACCGAGAGCATCGCGGGTCCGACGAACGTCGTGAGTCCGCATCCGGTCACGAACCGAGAGTTTACGCGCGTGCTCGGCAGAGTTTTGCGTCGACCGACGATCTTCCCGCTCCCGGCGTTTGCCGCACGGCTCGCCTTAGGACAGATGGCCGACGAACTGCTGCTCGCGGGACAGCGCGTGTTGCCGCGCCGGTTGCAAGCGAGCGATTACCCGTTTCGATTCGCAGAGCTTGAGCCGGCGCTACGGCACTTACTCGGCCGCGCGTAACGCGTTCGTTAGCGAATGCGTATGCGTTAACGCCTCGTTAAAACGCCAACATCTGCTTGTATTCCGTCATCCGTTGGTCGAGATCTGCACGTTTGATTTGCTTCATCCGGTCGAGGCTGAAATCTTCGACGTTGTAGCTCGCGACGATCGTGCCGTAGGCGAGCGCTTCTTTAAGCGTGCGAGGCTCGAAGTTTCCCTTCGCTGCCAAGTAGCCCATCATTCCTCCTGCGAAGCTGTCACCTGCTCCGGTTGGGTCGACGACGTTCGACGTCGGGAACGCCGGCAAGACATACGTTTCGTTCTCGCCGCAGAACATCGCGCCGTGTTCCCCTTTCTTGACGATGACGAACTTCGGCCCGAGCTTGCGGACTTCTTGTCCTGCGCGGACGAGGTTTTCGTGGCCGGTAAGCAGCTTGGCTTCGCTGTCGTTGAGCACGATCCCGTCGATGCGTTTCAGCAGCTTCAAGAGGGGCTCGCGTTGGATATTGATCCACAAATCCATCGTGTCGCAAACGCTCAGTGCCGGCTTCTCGACTTGCTCGAGCGTGTTGAGCTGCATGATCGGCGAGCCGTTTGCGAGGAACACGAACTTGCTTTTCTTTTCGGCGTCGGAGAGCTTCGGGTTGAACGTCTCGAAGACGTTCAGTTGCACTTCGAGCGTCTCACGGTCGTTCATGTTCGGCATGTACTTCCCGCGCCAGCGAAACGTCTTCGCTCCCGGCACGACGCGCAAGCCGTCGGTGTTCACCTGCTGCGACCGGAGCAGCTTCGTATGTTCTTCCGGCCAATCTTCGCCGACTTCCGCGACGAGGCTCACCGGCGTGAAGTAGCCTGCGGCGTAGGAGAAGAACGTCGCCGAACCGCCGACGACGTTGTCGCGCTTGGCCGTAGGAGTTTCGACACTATCGAAAGCGACCGAACCGACGACGAGCAGAGACATACCGAGCACTCCCGAAGCTGAAACGGATAAGCGAAGTTAGTTATCGCGGATTGTGCGAAATTATCTCTCCCGGCGGCGTCTGTGCAAGGAGTCGACTTGGCCGCGAACGGGAAAAGCGCCTAAGATATGCCGGCATACGGCTTCTCCGTCTCTCGCGATCGGTCTCGTGAACCCGCTGAAACTTCGCCATCTCGTCGAGTATTTCGTCGCGAGGGTCTTCGTTTGCGCCTTGCAAACGCTTCGCCCCGAGACGTGCCATGCGCTGGCGCGCGCGCTCGCTTGGCTCTGCGGCGACGTGCTGAACGTGCGCGGTCAGACGGTTGACGAGAATCTTCGACTCGCGTTTCCCAAGTGGAACGCGGAGCGCCGGCAGAAGTGCCGCCGCCGGATGTGGGTCCATCTGTTTCTCTTCGCAGCCGAAGTGACGCAAGCGCCGCGGCGCATCCGCATCACCAACTATCGCGACTTCATCGATTTTAGAAATCGCGACGTGTTCGGCCGGACGATGTTCGACAAGCGCGGCGTAATCTTCGTCACCGCGCATTTCGGGGTCTTCGAGATGCTCGGCTACAACTCCGGCCTGACCGGCTTCCCGACGTACTCCGTCGCGCGAACGCTCGACAACCCGTATCTCGAAGCGTTCATCGGCCGCTTTCGCGGCGCGACGGGACAACATCTCATTCCGAAAGAAGGAGGCTCCGAGCGACTGATGAAAGTGCTCGGCGACGGCGGCATCGTCGGCATCTTGGCCGATCAATACGCCGGCTCGAAGGGTTGCTGGGTCGACTTTTTCGGCAGGCCCGCCAGCGCACACAAAGCGATCGCGCTCCTCTCGCTCGGCAACGACATTCCGCTCGTCGTCGTCTCCTGCAAGCGAACCGGCGGGCCGATGCACTTCACGCAGTATGCACATGCCGTCTTCGATCCACGAACCGCGCCGCCGGAAATGCAAAACGTCAAAGCGGTAACGCAATGGTTCACGCATGAATTCGAAAAATTCATCCGCGAAACGCCCGACCAATACTGGTGGCTCCATCGCCGCTGGCGCGACAAGCGCGAGAAGAAGAAAAAGAAGGTCGACGTCGCAAGCTAACACAGCCGCAAGCTAGTTCGCTCTCAAGCCGACTCGCCGACGATTCGCTCCGCACTGCCGACGTTTTCTTCGATCCATTGCAGGTAGGCGGCGCTGGTCGCCACGATGTCGAACGCCACGATCTCGGGCATCTCGTAGGTATGCAACTCGCGAATCGCCGTCGCGACGGCGTCGAACCGATCGCGGCGCGTCTTGAGAGTCAGCGTCCACTCTTCCGTCGTTTCGATTTGGCCGTGCCAGCGATACATGCTCGCGATCGGGCCGCCGACCTGCGCGCATGCGACCAG
This sequence comes from Planctomycetia bacterium, assembly GCA_021413845.1. Lineage (NCBI taxonomy): Bacteria > Pseudomonadati > Planctomycetota > Planctomycetia > Planctomycetia bacterium. The sequence goes on from JAIOPP010000074.1 coordinate 55,742, forward strand.
CCCGCGACGTACCAATTCCAGACCGACTTCTTCGCCGGCCGTGCGGTTGGAAAACGTCGTGACGATCTGAATCGCTTCGATCATGGCTACTCTCGAATAAGAATCGTGATGCGGCCGAATGTATTGTGTAGGAAGCCGAAGTACCAGACGACGTGTGAATTTTCTAGATAATTCCCCGCAACGGCCCGCCCGGAGCGGCCAATGCATCGACTTTCCGCGTCACTGCCGCGTCTTCAATGAGCGGCGGCGCGTGATGCGGTTTGATCCGCGCATCGATCACCAGCGAGCCGCGGCAGCCCCAATGTTTATCCCGAGTAAACTCTCCGATACCGTAAGTATCGGTCGCCGGATTCGAGCGCGTGAACGTCGTCCACAGAAAATTATTCAACGATCGGGCCGCGAACTCCGCATCGTCGACGATCACGACGAGCGGCCAGCGGTTGATCGGATCGTCGGGCGTGAACCGACCGCAAAACTTCTCAGCCGAGGTGTTTCCGCCTTCCAAGACCAGTACTCCCGGCAGCGCCACGCGCGGGTTCTCGAAGCCGTCGCCGAGCTTTAGTTCACTCGGATCGCTCGGAAGCTCGGTCGGCAATGTGCGCCGCTTCGGGCCGACTGCCGCGAGGACGACCTTCGATCCTTCGTTCAGCCCGGTGCCGCTGTAGTCGAGCGTGTCGATCGTCGTTTGGGTTTGGAAATGGAGGTCGCGCGTCCAATCGATCCGCTCCAGCAGGTGGCGGAAGAAGCCGGCGATATCGTGAAGCTCGAGCGCCGGAGCGTCGTCGCGCGCGGCGATCATCAAATACTTCGCGAGCGACATCTGACCTTGTCCGAGAATCGCGTTGGCTTGCGTCAGCAATTCTTGCGGCCTGCGCAACTCGGCGTAAGGCATGTACCGTTCGCTGCCGAGCGCGAGCAGCAACGGATGCACTCCGGCCGCATCGACCGCATGCACGCCATGCACGCCCGGAATGACGGTCGGGATGATCGGCCCGGTGAGTTCGTGAATGAACGCGCCGAACGAAGTGTCTTCTTGCGGCGGCCGGCCGACGACCGTAAACGGCCAGATCGGGTCCGGGCGATGATAAACCTTGTCGACACGCAAGACCGGAAAGTCGTGCGTCTTCGCGTAGTAGCCGAGATGGTCGCCGAAAGGGCCTTCGGGCAACGTCCGATCCGGGTCGATCGTGCCGGTGATGACGAAGTCGGCCTCGGCGTGAATCGCCGGCCCTTGCGCCGGGCGGATCAACGGAATGCGCCGACCTCCGAGCGCACCGGCGAACGACACTTCGGGAATCGCTTCCGGCAGCGGCATCACCGCCGCGACGGTCATCGCCGGCGGACCACCGACGAAGATCGAGACGCGCAGCGGTTCGCCGCGCCGGCGCGCGGCCGTGTGATGCACGCCGATGCCGCGATGCAGTTGATAGTGCAGCCCGACTTCGCGGTCTCGCTCGTAGCGATTGCCGGAAAGTTGGATCCGATACATGCCGAGGTTCGAGCGTTGCCATCCGCGCCGCTCGGGATGTTCCGTATAGACCTGCGGCAGCGTCACGAACGGGCCGCCATCGTCGGGCCAACTCACGATCGGCGGCAGCGCGGAGATCGTCGTTTCGTGCGCGAGCGCCGGGCCGGTGCGCACGTAACGCGGCAGCATCCGCAGCGCCGCGGGCACCGCCGAGAGATAACGCCAAGGGCGTGTCATGTCGCGCGCGGGATCGATCTTCAGCCGAATCAACTGCTCGACTTGCGCCAACGTATCGCGAAAAAGATAGCGCGTCCGTTCGATGGTGCCGAACAGGTTCGAGACGGCCGGGAAGCGGCAACCCTTGAGCCGCGAAAAGTAAATCGCCGGTCCTCCGGCTTGGTAGACCCGTCGTTGAATCGCGGCCGCTTCGAGGCGCGGATCGATCTCGTCGTCGATCCGAATTAGTCGGCCCGACGTCGCCAGATCGTCGACGCATTCACGAAGCGTGCGGTAACCCATAATGGTCGGAGATCCCGTTCTGTGGAGTCGATCGCTACGAACCAGTTCTCCGGCTTATAGATTCCAACGCGACGTTTGTCGCGACGGCGGTGTTCACGCAATCGCTCAATCGTGCTTTGCGTCGCGTCTGTCTTGGCGCTTCTCGAGCTTGCCTCGTTTTTGGGTCGAGAGGCGTTTAGCCTTCTGTTCTTCGATCTTCTTCGCCGACATCTTATTGGGATTCGCGATATATCGCTCCTTAGAAAATTTACGGCAGCTGTGCTTATGGCGACTGTACTTATGGTGACTGTGCGGCTTTTAGTTCTTGTCGCTTCACCCGTTTCAATCGTTTGTCGTCCGCTTTGCGCTTCTGTTCCTGCTCGCGGATCTTCTTCGCTACGGTATTCTGTTGCTTTGCGATAACGCGCTCCTTAAAAAAATGCGGCCCGTCATTCTAGCAGTACGCCGAAAAACCGACAGGCGTCATCTCATCCGACGCCAAGAGGCAAACGCATTCCGTGCTATAGTTAAGCGACAGGGTGTTTTCCGCTGCCGGCACGCGGAATGCTGAATCTTTCGGCATCCGATTGCCGGAAGCGGGCGGATTTCGAGAGAGCCGTGTGCGAGGGGTCGTGAGCGATGAACGGAAAACTGCATAGCGCATGGTCGATGCTGAAGGAAGCGGTCGTCGATTTCGTCGACCACAACTCCACACGGCTCGGGGCCTCGTTTGCGTTTTACAGTATCCTTTCGCTCGCCCCTTTGCTCGTCTTCACCATTGCGATCGGCGAAACGTTTCTCGATGCCGATGAAGTGCGCAAGTACCTCGTCGACGAAGTGCGACGGGCCGTCGGCAACGAGGGAGCCAAGGCGGTCGAAACGATGCTCGCGAAACGCCGCCCGGCCGAAGGAAGTTTGCTCGCGACGTTGCTCGGCCTGGGGACGCTGCTGTTCGGCGCGTCGGGAGCGTTCGGCGAAGTGCAAGCCGCGCTGAATACGATTTGGGGGGTGCAGCCCAAGCCGAACGCCGCGCTCTGGACGATGCTTCGCTACCGCTTTCTTTCGTTTTGCTTGGTGCTCGGCACCGGCTTTCTCATGCTCACGTCGATGGTGATCGGCACGATCGTCACGGCGGCCGGCACTTTCGTCAACGATTCTTGGCCGAACATCCAACCGCTGGAGCATTGGCTGACCATGCTCGCGGCGTTCGTCCTCGCGACATTGCTCTTCGCGATGATCTTTAAGATCCTGCCCGACGCTAAAGTCCCGTGGCGCGATGTCTGGAGCGGGGCCTTGCTCACGGCCTCGCTGTTCACGATCGGCAAGTTCTTGATCGGGCTCTATATCGTTAAGAGCGGGCTCAGCTCGGCCTACGGAGCAGCGGGGTCGCTCGTGGTGCTCGTCGTCTGGATTTATTACTCGGCGCAGATTCTCTTCTTCGGCGCCGAGCTCACGCATGTTTACTCGAAGCGCCGCGGCGCGGAAGTGCCACCGACCGAAGTGGCGTACAAAAAGAAGCCGGCGAAAGCGCGCCGCTGAGCGGGCTCCGAGTTATCTTTCCTCTTTTGCGATTCGACGTCGTCATGCCTGACTGGCTCCGCATTTTTCCCGACTCGAACCATCGCTGGACGATGGGAGTGCGCCCCGGCGACGTGGCGAACTACTTCGCCTCGCGCGATGAGACCGGTACGCTCTTGCCCGAACGCGCGCGGCTGCTTGCCGACGAGCCGGAGAAGTACGCGCTGTTGTTGCCGGAAGGGGAACCGTCTCTGCGGGAAACGGTAGCGCTCGCGCAATCGCTCGGGATCACGATTCCTGAGCTGCACTCTCGGGAACCACGAACCGCGCTCACGGCCCTAGGATCTGCTTGGGAGCCGGATCTCGTTTGGCTGTTGCCTGCGGCCGGCGGCGCGCATCGGGTCGTCGGCGGTGTCGTCTGCTTTCCGAGCTCGTGGGCCCTGGCCGATAAGCTGGGGCTGCCGATGGCGGAAGTACATGCTCCCGTGCCGGGCCTCAACGAAGTGCTCGGCCGGCAGGTCGATCGGTTTCTCGAAAAACTTGCGCCCGGCGATTCCTGGACGCGCGAGAATTGGAGCTTGAGCCGCACCCCTGCGCGGAACCAACACACATCTCTCCAGCACGCAACATCGAACTGGCCGCGGCTCGACGCCGAAACGCCGGCCGACGAAGTCTGGATTCGGCTCGAACATCAGATCTTGCTGCGTCTGCCGCAGAGCGGCGCGGTGTTGTTCGGAATCCGAATCGAATCGGTGCCGCTGGGAGATCTGCTTCTCGATGCGACGGCGTCGGCGCGCTTCGCTCGCACGCTTGAAACGATGTCCGACGAGGCGGCGGCCTATAAGAACTTCCTCGCGATGCGAGCGCGGCTGATCGGATTCTTGCGCGACGCCGCGGCTCGCTGAACGAAACGCCGCAGCGAAGCTGCGACGATGCTTAATCCCGTTTCGGTATCGTGCCGTGCGGGCCGGCGCGATCGCCCCGATGCACGCCGTCGTGCTTGTCGTCGTCGTCGTGATCATCATCGTCGACGTCGTCGTACCACGCTTCGGGTAGCGGCGGTTCGGTGAGCAAGGCATTGCGATGTGTGAGAATATCTTCCGCGGCATGATACCGAGAGCGAACGTTGTATTGCGGAATGAAGCCGCCGACGATGATGAGTGCGGCGAGCGACAACACGGCGAGCTTTTCGCGCGGCCCGATGGCAAGCGAAACGCTGGAGGCGTAACGCGTTCCCGTGAACAGCACGAAATACGCTTTGACGAGCGCGATGCCGTTCAACGCCGCCGCGACGACGACCGCCAAGCCGATCGACGGATAAACGCCGACCGCACCGTCGACCAAAAGCTCGGTGCCGATGAAGCCGGCCGTGCCCGGGAACCCGACGCTGGCAAGCCCGGTAAGCACGAAGCAACCGGCGAGCTCGGGCGTGTGGTCGTAGAGACCTTGAAATTCGACGAGCGAGAGCCGACCGCGGCGCGATTCGAGCGCCCGCAAAGTCAGGCCGAAGCCCCCGAGCGAAACCCCGATCGAGAGCCAAACGCAGAGCGCGCCGGTGAGGCCGATCGGCGTGACGATCTCGAGGCCGACGAGGACGAGCGAGGAGTGGCTGAGGAATAAGTAGCAAAAGAAACGCCGAGCTTCACGCTGCACAAGCGCCATGCCGGCCGCATAGACGGCGGTGACGAGCGAGATCAACCCGATGGCACGCAACACCTCGTCGGATGCGACGGGGAGAACGAGCCGGACCGCGGCGTAGGCCCCGACCATCGGCGTGACGAAGAGGAGTGCGGAGCCGAACGTCGCTCGATCGAACAGGTCGACCATCCAGGTGTGAAACGGAGCGACGCCGCTGCGAATCAGCACCGCGGCCAACAGCGGCAGCACGGCGACGAGCGACGGCACGCCCTGAGTTCCTTCCGCTTCGATTCGCCACCAACCGAACAACAAGAGCGCGATGAACAGACCCATGTGGATCGCAAAGACACGCGAGGAGCCTCCGCGCGCCCGGATCTCGATATACGGCGGCAAGGTTCCGAGCATGAGCAGCGCGACGATCCCCCACGGAATCTTGCAGCTGAACGTAGCAAGTAGAATCGCTTCGCCGACGAGCATCCAAGAGAAGGAGAACCGCCGAATCTTGGTGCGCAGCGTGGCGAACGTCGTGAGGAAATACAGCAAGGCCGCTAGCGGCAAGAGCGGGGCGCTCAATTGGTCGATCACGAAGATTTCGCGACCGAATATTTCCGTCATCACATGCCAACGATCTTCGGCGTCGATCGCTTCCTGGCCGGCCGCTTGAGCCGCTTGCAGCCACCCGAAATCTTGCCAAGCGCCGACGGCGCAACAAAACGCGATACCGGTAAACACGACCGACCATTTCCGAGCTTCGAACGGATTCTTCATCCGCGCGACGAACAGCGCGCCGAGCAGCGGAACGAGAATCGCGCACTCGATAAAGGGGAAATGCAGCTCTTTCATTGCATCTCCTCCAGGCCGGCCGAAGCCGCTTCCGAGTCGCGCGGCTCGTTCTTCGTCGAGCCCGCCAACAGATCGATCCAGCGCCGTTCCACACGATCGCAGAACCGGAACACTCCCAAAAGCGGCGCTACGAAATAAGCTTCCAAAGCGTCGTCGAGATAACCCCGTTCGATCGCTAAGCGATAGAACCAAATGCGAACTTTCGTCGGCAGCAGGCGTTCCCACATGCCCGACTTATGCGGCAGGTGGTCGCCGATCGCGTTTTCAAGAATGCGGTAGTCGTGCAACAGCGAGGGAGCGCGCACGAATTGAAGCGTGCGCAAGCAACCATGCCCGAGAATATGAATCAGCGCCAAGTAACGAATGAACTCGCCGGCCGCAGGGTCGAACCAAATCGAGACGAGCGACGCAAGCCCGATCTCGGCCGTGATGAAGCCGACCTGGGTGAGCGAAGCGAACGACAGCGCGCTCTTGATATCCGTTTGCACGCGGCCGGCGAAGGCCGAGAAGATCGACGACGTCAGTCCGAGCAACACGACCGCCACGCTCAAGCTCACGGAAAGATCCAAGAGCGGGCTCGCGCGCAACAATAAGAAAGCACCCAGGTGGACCGATAAGGCCCCGTAGAACACGGCACTCGACGGAGTCGGGCCTTCCATCGCGCGGGGCAACCAGCCCGAGAACGGCACCATCGCCGATTTTCCCGCCGCGGCGATCACTAACAACGAGCCGACCAGAAACGCTTGGCTCGCGCTCAACGTGGCATCTCCCTCGGGCCACGGAGCCGAGCCGAGAAACTTCGCGAAGTCGCCGCCCCCTTTCATGTGATGCAGCGCCACGGAGGCGAACAACAGCGCGGCATCGGAGATGCGATACACGCACCAGACGCGGAGCCCGTTGCGCACGGGTCCGGGCCGGTCGTGATAGAAGGCGACCAACAAGGCGGAGGAAAGTCCGACGAGTTCCCAACCGGCGAAGAGGGTCTCGATCGTGCCGGCGACCGACGTGACGATCATGCCGAGCATGAACATCGCATATAAAGCGAAGAACCGATTGAAGCCTTGTTCGCGATGCATGTAGCGAATCGCGAACTTGCCGATCGTGCCGCAAAGCAAGAACGTGAGGATCACGAACGGCACGGAAAGCCGATCGAAGACGAACTTCACGGCGAAATGGTAATGCACGTGACCATGCTCGAGCTGAACCCAGTTGCCGAGTTCGACCGGCACTTGTCGGGTGCCGAGCGAGAGCATGAGCCCGAGGATCGCGACCCCGGCGGCGAAGCCGGCAACGACGGCCACTTGCACCAAGCCGCCGATCACGCGCTCGGAGAACGGGCGGCCGATGAACGAGGTGACGCCGAGCAGCAGCACGAGCAACGTCGGGATGCCGACTATCGTTTCGCCGAGGATCTTCAGAAGCAGCGTATCGTCGGGCATAGTCGTCGGCGTAGGGAACTGCGGAAGCGAAACAAGCGGTCGGGTCGGCGGATGCCGAATGAAAGAGAGCGAATTCTACGGCTGAATGACTGCGAAACCGAGATGATCGCGCCAGCCGCGATACCAATCGGCCGAAGTCGGCGCGGTCGGAAGCTCATCCCCCGAGGATCGGTACTCCTCGAACGAACCGTTGCGATACGTGAGTATCTTCGACGAAAGGGGATCGAGCAATGCGAGCTGCGCCCAACCGTTGCGCAGGATCCGGCCGACCGTTTCGTTGCGCTTCATGATGCCGAGAATCTTTTCGGGCGTCGTTTCGATGACGAACAACAGCCGAACCGGTTCGTGAATTTCAACCCCTTGCCAAGGCAGGCCCGTCCGCAGATCGCTCTGCGCGCCGTCCATCACGCCGAGGAGCGATGTGACGTTGTGAGGGAGCTTCGTACCGCAACCCCAACCCGGATTATCGATATAGGAAAGGGTGTATTGCAGGTTGATCCCCGAGCAAACCGGCACGGCGGCCGCTAAGATGCGCGCCAAGATCGTCCCGTCTGCGTCGTCTTGCAGCGGATCGTAGGAGTTCAAGAACGAACGGCGATCCAAATATAAGCCGCGTACGCGGGCTCGCCGACCGACGAAGCAGATCGCATTCGAAGCGTTGCCGAACTCGGGCCTCGTCTGCGCGAGATCTTCCGAGCGACCTTCGACGTGACGGCGCGCGCCGGCGAATGAGATGTTCAGCGGCGCCGAGTCGAAGCGGCGGCAGCGTTCGTGGGCGTTGCGCTCGCAGACGCGCTCCAGCGAGTTGAGCGCGTTCTCGAAGTCGTTGCGGTGCGATTTGGGGAGCAGGTCCAAGTCGAAGAATGTTAAGGAATCGGCGCAGGTGTTATGCAACGCGCCGACGAAGACGGTGTCGTCGGGCACCGTGAGGCCGCGCGTCTTGAGGATGTCGCGCACGCGGCGATCGTTCAACATCGCCGCCAAGGCCCGAGCGTTCGGCCCGCCGGCTCCGCCGGAGCAAGCGCCGCAGTCGTAAGCCGACTTGTGCGGGTTATTCAGACAGAACGAACCGTGTCCGAAAAAGAAGATGATTCGCGCGAAGCCGTCGAGAAGGCCGAGGTCGCGCAGCATGCGCTCGCTCCGATCCGCCATTTCGGTAACGCTGAAACCGATCTGGTCTCCGTCGGGGCCCGGCGGGTCGAGCGTGCGCTCGAGGCGCAAACGGGTGATCGCCGGCGCTTGCACGAAGCTTCCTGCACCACGACGGATCCGGGCCGTGAGTCGCGGAAACAACACGCGAGCCACGAGCGGCACCGAGGCCAGCACGCCGAGACCGGCCGTCAACACGGCTCCCTTCGCGATGCTCCGGCTCCCGACATGCATCTGATGCGATGCCGTGCCGAGGGCCTTGCGTGTTTTTGCGCGACGGCGGTTCGTTTCTTCCAACGAATAGACGACCTCTTCCACGACCCAATGCGCCGGCTTCAAGACGATCGGGCACAAGGTCGAATAGTGGGCATCCGCAACCCCTTTATAGTAAATCGCGACGCCGTAGAAACCAGCGGCGGAAAACGTCTCGGCGTCGGGTGCGACTTCTTCGATGTGCCTGCGAAACGACTCCTCGCGCGTATCGATGCAAAACACCGCTTGAAATCTCGGGTTCGGAACGCGGCGCTTCTCTTGGTTCGTGTAGGTCGAAAAGGCGTCGAGCACTTGCGAGCGAAACTTTCGCTCGAACGCTTGATGAAAGATCTTACGCCGTTCGAGTCCGGAGAAGCCTTCGACTTCCGCGACCAACGTCTCCCACTGCGTTCGCGATAGATGCAGGAGCGCCGCAGGACTCCAACCGGAGACTTGCGCGAGCTGGAACAAGAGAAACGCGCGTTGGTCGTCGCCGGTGGCCGACTTCTTGGCGATCAACGCCAACGACGTCTCCGTGAGCTCGTGCAATGGACCCTGATAATGCAGCTCCTGCTCCGCGATATGTGCGAGCGAGAGCCGCTCGAGGATCAAGCGCACGGCAAGAAATTCGACGAGCGTTCCTTGAGGAACCGGCAGCGCCACGCGATCGCCGCGGACTTCGTTCTGCCGAATCAAGCCGGCCCAACCGCGCAGCGCGAGCAGCGAGGCGATGATATAGTCGGACCATTCCCGTTCGCCGACCCCGAGCATAGCCAACGATTCGAGGATCGACTCCCGCGGGCCGATCGCGGCGGTTTCCAGCCTCGCCAATTCTTGCGAAAGGCCTGCGAGCCGGCTGTTCGGAGGTCCGCCTGCCTGGCCGTACACCACGCAAAACGACTTATAAAAGCCTTGATTCCGACTCGGCAACGGCCAATCGGCAAAGCCCTGATCGGTGAACGCGGCGCAAAAGCGAATCAAGAGCTCATCCACCGCGACGTCGGAATCGATGCCCGTGGCTTCGAGCAGATAATCACGGTGACGAACGGCGCTGAAGCGCGGCGGCGTCACGACCTCGAGGCCGTGAACTCCTTCGCGGCAGACGCGCCACAACGCCGCCAGCGTGAACGCTTCCCACGTCGTCGGGCTCCAGCGTTCGATCGAAGCTTCGCCGAAGCGCTCGAGCAGATCTTCCATCGAGCGGCGTTCGTTGCGCACCTGGGCTTGCGTCGGCACGGATGCCCCGAGCACTCCGCTATTAGGGTCGGTCCAGCTGTGCGCCTTGTTCGGCGAATTGCCTCGGCGCAGATCGCGCATGACCCAATGCCGCGTTTCTTCGAGCAATCGATCGCGCTTCTCGCGCGGCACGTCGGCCCGAATGCGAGTCAGCGCGTCCGTCTCGGCGACGAACCAGCGCAACTCTTCGGCCGGCCCCATCCGCAGCGTATGTTCGAGCATCGCGTAGCGAAGATCGTAGCGAGTCGCGTGGTCGCACACGGGCAATGTCGCCCCGGCTCCCAAATCTTCATGCAGAACTTCGGCCAAGTCGCGCGGACGAATGCGGCCTTGCTCCAACTTCGCGCGATAGAAATCTTCCGCGAGATAAGGCTGGCAACCGAACAACCGCGCGCCGTGTTGCAGACCTTCGTCGAACGGTAAATCTTCGAGCGCTTGCAACGTGTTGAGAAACACGAACGCGGTGATCGGTCCTTGAGCGGGGAGCAACTCGCCGGCCCGAGCGATGACTTCTTCGAGCTTAGCGAAGGCGTTGGTCGAAGAAATGGGCGAACTGGCGGAGACGTTGGCGCTGGTCGACGGAGTAGAAATCGGCATGCTCCAGGACTAAGGCAATCGATGCGATATTCGTTCTACGCCTGAATTGCGCAACATGCCAAGAGAACAGAGGTTACAAGTCGTTTAGCTGCGCGATCGACCACTCGAAGGGGCGACAAATAGACGCACTAAACCACATGCAGAAACGCCGTGGCTGCGTGTCGTCGATAGTTTCCTGACCCCTCCAAATAGCCTCCTGCGCACGTCGAATACACGTTGATCGTAGATCGCCCGCGTCGTAAGCCAAGAGCGAATCCGGGAAGTTCGCGCCGATGTGTCGGGATTGTAGTGATTCTGCGGAGATCGATGATTTTTACGGAGATTCCGACTTTTGGCCCGACCTTTGCTTTATCCGATTCGCCGGTGACACACGGTACGAATCAAAAAACAATCAGCGGGATCACGACGATGCAACTCTCCACGCTACGCGAACTCTATATCGACGAGCTTAAGGATCTTTACAGCGCAGAAAACCAGTTGTTGAAAGCGCTGCCGAAGATGGCGAAAGCCGCGACCTCGGAACCGTTGAAACGGGGCTTCGAGAAGCACCTCGAAGAAACCAAGGGGCAGGTCGAACGCCTAGAGACGATTTTCGAGGCCCTCGGCAAGAGCCCGAAGGGAAAGAAATGCAAAGCGATGGAAGGGCTCGTCGAAGAATCGAAGGAACTGCTTGAGGAAGACGCCGAGCCGGAGGTGCTCGATGCGGGCCTGATCGCGGCGGCGCAGCGCGTCGAACATTATGAAATGGCCGGCTACGGGTGCGTGCGCACCTATGCCCAACTGCTCGGCGAAACCGCGGCGGCGAAGCTGCTGCAAGCGACGCTCGATGAAGAAGGGAAGACCGACAAGGCCCTGACGCAACTCGCGGAAAAGATCAATGTCGATGCGGAAGGGGATGAAGAGTCCGAGGAAGAAACAGCCGAGACGAAGGCTCCGCGGAAGCGCCGCAAGATGAGCCTGGCCTCAAAGTAAGCTTCCGTAAAAAAGTCGTTATTAAAAAAACGGGGGTGTTCGGAGCCGGTCGTTTCCTGCACGCGATCCGTGCTCCGGACACTCCTTAAATCGAAATCAACGCCGGAGCGAGCAGACTATTCGTTGCTCCGGCATTTCCAACCGCGTGCGAAACGCGATAAGTTCGATATGGGCACTGCCCGAAATAGGCACTGCGGCGCATTCCGGATGATGAATCCGGAACGTCGCGGTGCCGATTTTTTTGCGCTAAGCGGCCGGCGTATCAAGCCGCCATCTCTTCGGCCGCGACTTCATCATCGGCTGCGCTCGGCAGATCGAACACGGCAGCTTCCGGCATCAACTCCGGTTCGGCTTCTGCCGGCGAATCGATTTGCCCCGCCGCTTTGCGCGCCGTTTGATACACGACGACGATGCTCGCAGGGACGATCGCCGCGACTAAAAACGCCGCGTGATAGAGGACGCCGACGAGCAAGGCCGACTCTTGCCCGGCCCCGAACCGAACGTAAGTCGCTGCGGCGGTCGCTTCGTAAACCCCCATATGCCCGGGGATGAGCGGTACGAGCGTGGCGCAATCGAGGACGGCGATGAACACGAACGGCGCGATCGGCGGCAAGTCGAGCCCGAGCGCGAACTGCACGGCAGCCGCAGCCGCGACCTTGAACATCTTCTTAAACATCGCGAGCCCGACGCACAGCCACACGGCCCGTTCGTTCCACATCCGGCTATAGCGCTCGATCATCGGGCCCGACACCAACCGCTTCCGGCCGGTCGGGCTTCGTTCCGACCGGAGCGCGAGCCGCGCAACGGCGCGGCGCAGAACCGGCCGCAAGGCGAGATAGCCGACGATGGCGCCGGCGAACAGGCCGGGTAGCAACGTCGCGGCTCGATCCGGTGCGGCGAAGTAGAAGACCAAGGCACCCGAGAACGCCGCCTTGGCGATCCCTTCGGCGAGTTGATCGATCGAGACGACGCCAAGCGCGCTCGCCGGCCGCACCCCTTCGCGCTGCACGAACCGATGCAAGGCATAGCCATAGCCGAGCATGAAGTGCGCGATGTTTTGCCAGAAGAGCGTGACGATGGTCATCGGCGCGAGCGTGCGGAGGCCGAGCGCCTGCTCGCCGCCGCCGCGAAGAATGATCCGCCATTCGACGGCCAACACCAGCGGCCCACCCATCAAGACGACCGCCGCGAACACGAACGGCAACATGCGCACCGATCGCAAGCCGGCTCGCAGTTCCTCGAGATCGAGATTCCGCGCGGCCATCCAAACCAGCCCCGCCCCGAGCGCGAGAGTCGCCAGCGTCGAGAAGACGCGCACCGCAGGCCGGCTGCGCCGACGAGTCGGCTCATCAACGGAGGCGGAGTCGGCGACGCGGAGCATGCCTGCGGTTCTCGGAACGATTCTTAGGGTGAGTCTTTGACTGCGAGTCTTTTTCGGCGAGCCGAACGCTTGCGACTGCCAAAGCGCAGCAAGGACTTCAACGCTAACAAAACCGGCCCCCTGCGACCAGCACGAAGTACCCGACGCCGAGCGAAAGAAACAACGGAAAACCGCTATTTCTCCGCAATGACGCCCGACGCGCACAAATGACGCATTTCCGATCTTACGCCAAAATCTCCTTCACGACCCGACCATGCACGTTCGTGAGCCGCATGTCGAGCCCTTGGAAGCGGACGCTCAGGCGTTTGTGATCGACGCCGAGCAAATGCAGGATCGTGGCGTGCAGATCATGCACTTCGACGATGTTCTCCACCGCGGCATAGCCGAGCTCGTCGGTTGCGCCGTGCGTGTAGCCGCGCTTGATGCCGCCGCCGCAGAGCCAGGAGCTGAAGCCCTGAATGTGGTGGTCGCGGCCGTTGCCCTGCGCCATCGGGGTGCGGCCGAATTCGCCGTTCCACACGATGAGCGTCTCGTCGAGCATGCCGCGCTGTTTTAAGTCGGTGATGAGGGCCATCATCGCGCGATCGACTTCCGGTGCGGTCGTCTCCATGTTCTGGCGAATCGCGCCGTGATGATCCCAATCGCGGTGATAGAGCTGAATCATCCGCACACCGCGCTCGGCCATCCGTCGAGCGAGCAGACAGTTGTAGTTGAACGAACCATCCGGCCCCTTCGCGCCGTAGAGATCGAGCATCGCTTGCGGCTCGTCTTTGATATCCATCAACTCCGGCGCCGAGGTCTGCATCCGAAACGCCATCTCATACTGCGTCACTCGGGCCGCGATTTCCGGATCGTCGACCATGTTGTTGCGCAGCCGATTGAGCTTCGTCACGGCGTCGACCACGTCGCGCTGACGCGACGGCGTGACCCCTTCCGGGCTGCGCAGATACAAAACCGGATCTCCCTGCGAACGGAGCGCGACCCCTTGAAACCGGCTCGGCAGGAATCCGCTGTGCCATTGGCGCGCCGCGATCGGCTGCATCTGGCCCCCTTTGCCGGTCGAGATCATCACGACGAAGCCGGGCAAGTCTTCGCTCTCGGTTCCGAGTCCGTAGGTGAGCCAAGAACCCATCGACGGCCGGCCCGAGATCGCGGTGCCGGTGTTCATGAAGGTGTGCGCCGGATCGTGGTTGATCTGCTCCGTGCGCATCGAACGGATCACGCACATTTCATCGGCGACCTTGGCGAGGTGCGGAAAGAACTCCGACATCTCGACGCCCGACTTGCCGTGCTTCGCAAACTTCGCTTGCGGCCCGAGACACTTGAGAGCCTTCCCTTGCAACTGCGCGATCGGCTTCCCCTTCGTGTAGCTTTCGGGAGTCGCTTGGCCGTCGAGCTTCGCGAGCGCCGGCTTGTAGTCGAAGGTTTCCAAGTGCGACGGCCCGCCGGCCATGTAGAGTTGGATGACCCGTTTGATCTTCGCCGGATGATGCGGCGCGCGAACCACTCCGCGCCACGGCCCTGGAACGCTATCGGGCTCGACGATCTCGCCCGAGCTACCGGTGTCGGAACTATTCGTTTCGCCGCGCAGCCGGGCCTCGTTGCTTAAGAGCGAAGCGAGCGCCATCGAGCCGAGTCCGGCCCGACCGAGAAACGTGCGACGTGTCGAGAGATTGTGGATGTCGATGGTCATAGCGTTGAGAGTTGGGCGATCAGTCGCGATTGATGAATTCGTGCAGATTCAAAACGATGCGGGCCGCACCGGTCCAAGCGGCAAGCTCGGCGGGATCAAGCCCTACGGCCACGGGTCGCGCGCCGACATCGACGAGAACTTTCGCCGCCGCGACATCGGCCTTGTATTCCGCTCGATGTTTGTCGACGAGCTCGACGATCAGCTTACGTTCGTCGGCTTGCGGAGCGCGCTGCAATGCGATGCGATAGAGCGACGCGGCCCGCTCGTCGGACGTCGAGCTCGCTTCACGCAATACCCGCTCGGCCAGCGCGCGAGCCGCTTCGACGAACTCCGGATCGTTCAGCATCACGAGCGCTTGCAGCGGCGTATTCGAGCGAACCCGCTCGCAGGTACATTCCTCGCGGCTCGGCGCGTCGAAAGCGGTCATCGCAGGGTGCAAGAACGTGCGCTGCCAATGCGTATACACGCTCCGCCGCCAGAGGTTCTCGCCGGTGTCTTCTTCGTATTCTCGCTTCGGGAAGTTGAGCTGCGCGTAATAGCCGGCGGGTTGATAAGGCCGCACGCTCCGGCCGCCGATCGTCGTCGAGAGGAGGCCCGAGACCGCGAGCGCGCCGTCGCGCACCGATTCGGCCGGCATGCGGAAGCGACCTTGTCGGGCATACAGTCGGTTGTAAGGATCGCGCTCGATCAAGGTCCGATCGGCAACCGATGAACGACGATACGCCTTCGAGCCGACGATCAGCCGGACGAGATGCTTGACGTCCCATTTCTTTTGTCCGCCGGCTTGCGACGGAGAATTCGAGCCGTCGCGGAATTCCGTGGCGAGCCAATCGAGCAGTTCCGGATGAACCGGCGGCTCTCCTTGGGCGCCGAAGTCGTCGAGACGCTTCGAGAGCCCGATGCCGAAGTACATCGCCCAAAGACGATTCACGAAGACTCGGGCCGGCAGCGGATTGTCGCCGGCGGTGATCCAAGCGGCGAGATCGGCGCGCGTCGCACGGCGTGCTTTGCCAAGTTGCGGTTGCGGCAGGAAACTCGGCACCGAGGGCTCAACGGTCGGGCCCGACTCATCCATCCAGTTGCCGCGGGCCAAGATACGCATCGTGCGCGGGGCCACCGCTTCGGTCACGAGCGTCGAAGGGATCGTCGCTTCAAACGTCGTCCGCTCGGTCTGGCGCTGTTTCAAGAGCTTGAGTTGTTCGCCGAGTTTCGGATCGGTTTGCTCTAAGTAATAGGCGAAGAGCCGTTCTTGCGTTTGCGGCGTTCGTTTGCCGGCTTCTTCTCCGAGCGCTTTCACGATATCGGCGGGCAATTTCGCGACCTGCGGCTGCGCGACCGGTTTCGCTACTTCGATGACCGGTTTTTCCTTATCCTTGCCGGGCTTCTCTTGGCTGAGCTTTTCATTACCGGCGGACTTCTCTTTGCCGAGTTTATCTTTCCCGGCTTTGTCCTTCCCGGCATCGTCGATTTTCGGTTCGTCACTCTTCTTCTTGATCGTGAGCTCGGCGGTAAGTTTCTTCTCCCACTCGGCTTGCTTCTTTTTCGCCTCGGGCTGCTTGGCGTCGACCTCTTTTTGCAGCTGCGTGATCTCGCCGGCGAGTTGCTTGAGGCGGGCCTCTTGCTCGGGCGTGGTCAGCAGAATGTTCGGGCCCCATTTCCCGCTGGCGTGCGAGCCGCCGTAGAAGCCTTGCTCTTTCAGGTCGGCGAAGAACGCGGCCATGCCGTAGAAATCGCGGGCCGTGAGAGGATCGAATTTATGATCGTGGCACTCCGCGCAGCCGAGCGTCGCCCCGAGCCAGACGGACGAGACGTTGCGCACCCGATCGGCGGCGTACTTCGCGAGATACTCCTTGTCTTGCGCGCCCCCTTCGGCCGTCATCATGCCGAGCCGATTGTAACCGGAAGCGACGCGCTGCGCCCGGGTCGGCTCGGGCAACAGATCGCCGGCGAGTTGCTCGCGCGTGAACCGATCGAACGGCATGTTCTTGTTAAACGCTTCGATCACGTAATCGCGAAACGGCCAGATCGTGACGTTCTGATCGCCGTGATAACCGACCGTGTCGGCATAGCGCACGAGGTCGAGCCACCAAGCGGCCATCCGTTCGCCGTAGCGCTGCGAAGCGAGCAACTTGTCGACCAACTCTCGATAGGCACGCTCGCGCGTCGCAGCCGCGTCTTTCCCTTGAGCTTCGCACGCGGCGACGAACTTCGCCACTTCCTCCGGCGTCGGCGGGAGGCCCGTCAGATCGAAGTAGAGCCGGCGGCAGAGCGTGATCGGATCGGCCTCGTCGACCGGCTTGAGCTTCTCGCGCTCCCAACGATCACGGAGGAAGGCATCGATCGGCGACGACAACGATTCCGCTGCCGAGCCCCAATCGGATTCACTCACGGCCGATTTCGCCGGGGTCGGCGCGCGGGGCTTCGTCAGAGGTGTATAAGCCCAATGCGAACGATACTCGGCCCCTTCCGCGATCCACTGCTCGAGCAACTTCACTTCGCGCGGCGTGAGCTTTTTGTTCGAGTCGGGGGGCGGCATCACGACGTCGGCGTCGGTCGACTTCACGCGCCGGATCAACTCGCTCTCGGCAGGCTTGCCGGCCACGATGGCCCGATGCCCGTCGTGATCGGCCGTAGCGGCGGCGCGCAGATCGAGTCGCAGGTCTCCTTCGCGATGCTTCGGGTCGGGACCGTGGCAATAGAAGCAATTGCTCGACAGGATCGGCGCGATATCGCGATTGAAGTCGATCTTCGCAGGCAACGAAGCCACGCTCGGCTCGGCGGCTTCGAGCGCCGGCACGAAACAGCCGAGCGAGGCCAGCGCAACGGCAAACAGAGTCGGAACGCAAGAACGACGCATCAGGGCGGATCTCGCAAAGGCAGGGGGGAGCGGCGGGAGCGAGCATCTATTGTGAAGTGCCGACCGGCGGCAAGCAAGCGCCGAGAGCCGGGATGGAGGGGGATTCGGCCACCAATTAGCGAAACCGCAAGCGGAACGATAAGCGGAACGGCTCTAAAACAAAGCGAGCCCCGAAGACCTTGCGGTCTTCGAGGCTCGTTCGTTGTCACCCCGCGATTGGCAATGCGATGCTCTGCTCTTACCGCGGTGGTGATGGCTTCCTGCGACCCAGCTTAGATGGCCGAGTCGGCTTGTTCGCCGGTGCGGATGCGGATGATGTTCGCCAGTTCGCTGACGAAGATCTTCCCGTCGCCGACTTGGCCGGTGCGGGCCGTGTTGACGATCGTGTCGATCACCTTCTGGAGGTCTTCGTTATGCACGACGACTTCGAGCTTCACTTTCGGAATGAAATCGACGGCGTACTCGGCACCTCGGTACGTTTCGGTGTGCCCCTTCTGCCGGCCGAAACCGCGAACTTCCGTCACGGTCATTCCCTTGATCCCCTTCTCGCTCAAGGCGTTCTTCACTGCTTCGAGTTTGAAATGGCGAATGACGGCTTCTACCTTCTTCATGGCATGCTCCTAAAAAACTAACTGTTTAGCCGGCAACTTGTTGTTAGGGCTGCCGACGATTGGTGGATTGCGGTAACGGAGAAGAGATAATGCACTCGCCGTGCCGAGAGCGAATCTCGCCCGCGTAGCGAACTCGCCGAACATGCAAAACCTTCGCTTGATACACGACTTACGAAAATCGAGAATTATTTTTCGAGCGCAATAACGAGCGCCGCCCGCTCGGAGGAATTTCGCATCCACGTTAGAGAGGCGAGGGCGAAACGCTCGAAAACGTCGTGAAACAGGGCGTTTTCTTCGTTTCACGCCGGCGATGCGCGAGTCACAAATTTGTGACAACGAGAACTCGCTCGTCGTCGCGGCGGTGGCACTGTGGCGGCAGAGCGGCGGCGGTCGCGAAATCGCAAGCGGTGCGCTGTGCGTTTCGGCGCGACGGTGCTGGGCGGGGAGATGTCTAGCGGAACTTGCCGCCGTCGAGTTGATGATTCTTCAGCAAGCGATAGAGCGTGCCGCGCGGCAATTGGGCTTCGCGGGCCGCTGCTTTCACATCTCCTTGGTTGCGCGTCAGGAGATCAACCAAGTATTGCCGCTCGAACTTCGCGAGGTGCTCGTCGCGCAGTTGAAAGTAGCCTTGCGCGCCGGAGTCGCTCGCGGCGTCTTGCGAGCCCTGCTCCGAGCCGGTGTTCAAGCCGTTGCGGCCGGCTTAGGCGACGAGAGCGTCGGGCAAGTCGTCGGGGCCGAGCAGCGTATCGGTCGAGAGCGCGATCGCGCGGCGGACGACGTTCTGCAACTCCCGCACATTCCCCGGCCACGCATATTGCGACATCACCTGATAGGCTTCGGGCGAGATCCCGTGGATCGTGCGCCCCATCTCGCGGCTATACTTCGCGGCGAAGCGCTCGGCGAGCAGCCCGAGATCGTCCCCCCGATTACGGAGCGGCGGCAGCTCGATGCGGACGACATTGATGCGGTAGTACAAGTCGCGACGAAATTTTCCTTCGTCGACCATCTCTTCGAGTTTGCGTGCCGTCGCGGCGACGATGCGCAAGTCGACCGGAATCTCGGCCCGACCGCCGACCCGACGAATGCGCCGCTCTTGCAGAGTGCGCAGCAGTTTGGCTTGCAGCAGCAGCGGCAACTCGCCGAGTTCGTCGAGGAAAAAAGTTCCGCCGTCGGCGAACTCGAGCAAGCCGATCTCGCGCCGATCGGCACCGGTATACGCGCCGCGCTCGTGCCCGAAGAATTCGCTTTCGAGCAAGTTCTCGGGAATCGCGCCGCAATCGACCGGCACGAACGGCTTCTCCGCGCGGCGGCTGCGCGTGTGAATGCTGCGGGCCACGAGCTCCTTGCCGGTGCCGGTCTCGCCGTGGATGAGACAATCGACTCCCGAGTCGGCGACTTGCGCAATGACGTCGAACACCTTCCGCATCGCAGGACAGGTGCCGATCATATCGTCGAACACATAAGGGCGTTCGACTTGCCGGCGGAGCAAAGCGTTTTCGGCGCCGATCCGGCGCGAGCGCAACATGCGCTCGACCGCCCCGGCCAACTGTTCATCGCTTAAAGAAGAACCGTCGACGGGCTCGGTCAGATATTCGACGACGCCGAGCTTCAACGCCGCGACCGCATTTTCGGCGGTCGGCTTGCGACAGACGACGACGGCCGCGAAGGCCGGATCGAGGCTGCGCGCCGCGGTAAGCAATTCGAGCTCCGAGCCCTGCTCGGTGGCGACGGCGAGAATCGCGCCGTCGAACGACTCGGTCGTCAGTAAAGCGCGGGCTCGTTTGAGATCGGCCTCGACGACCAACTCGGTCGGTTCCAAGTTCGCCAGCGCCGTCTCATACGCCGCGGCGCGCGCACGATCGGCGTCGAAGATGAAGAGTCGGGCCGAAGCCATGAAGCAGAGTCGCCGAGGAAAACGGTTCGCGTGCGGCGGGCTGCCGATACGCTCCGCCGCGCGAGCCCCGTCGCGGTTCCTAATTTAGCCTGCGACGGCGCGACGTAGCTAGGCTCTCTCGCGAAACAGTTCGATAGTCAGGCGAAACTTGCCGTTTTGCATCGTCATCGACGACGCGACGAACGCTATTCCGGATCGCGCGGCAAGCGGCGCGGATAGGGGGCGGGCTCCGACGGCGGCAATTCGTCTTCGGTCTCCGCCGCCCAATGTTCGCGATCTTCTTCGGTCGCGTAGTAACGAAGCCATGTCTCGGCCTCGCCCGAGGCATCGGCGCAATCCCAATGCAAATACGATTGCGACGAGTCGATTTTCTTTTCCGGCGAGGGGAGGATGTCGCGATAGATCAGGCAATAGAGCTGGCGATCGTTTAAGTGGTCGGTGAAGTCGAGCACGATCCGCTTGTCGTAAAGCTTCTGCACGACATCCCACAGGGTTTCGTGCAGCGCTTCGTCATCGAGCGTTTCCGGCAACGCTAAACGGAGCGGCGGCGAGAACCATTCGGCGATCGGCAGCACCGGCGCTTTTTCCCACGCGAGCATGCTCTCGAGATATTCGTTTTCGACTTCGGTCGGGAGTTCGCCGGAGTCGATGTGCATGATCGCATCGTCGAAAAACGGCTCGAGCGCGTTACGCAGTTCGGCGTTGCGCATCAGCGCGTTCAGATCGTGCGAGGGGGCTGGTCCGAAGTCTTTCATAGTGCATCAACGCCGTCGTGTCGGGGGAGTGTTTCGCTCGGACATGTCGGGAATTCGAGGCGGCGGAAAACCGGGGGAGCCGACCGCTCGAAGTCGCTTCGCAATCGCAATTTTCGGGGGTGTTTCACACATCCCACGAATCGACTTTAACAAGCCGAGATGGCGATTCAAGTCGCAACTTGCGTCGATTCTCCAATCTTTTTTCCGGCTCTTGTTTAACCGTTACGACCGTCAAATCTTCGCATGTACAACCGCTGAAATCGCGATTATGCGCACGTCGAGTTACGCTCGCCGCGGCTTACCGCCGACGAGTTGCGCGAATGTCTCGTTCGCCGTCGGTCTTCTGAACACTACGCACCGATCTTGCCTCGGTTCGCACGAACTGGCGCGCGGGCAACGCCGGCGCAGAGGGGTTTCCGAGCGGTGCGATCAGCCGCCGGTGCGCCGCTTCTCTTGTTCCGCGATCTTCTCGATCCGGCGCGTGTGCCGTCCGCCGTCGAACGGCGTGTTCATCCAAAGTTCGACCATGCGGTCGATCAGCTTCTCGCCGAGCAGATCGGCGGAAAGGCATAGCACGTTCAAGTCGTTATGCCGCCGGCTCATCTCGGCCGTAAGGTCGTCGTGGCACGGTGCGGCCCGAACCCCGGCGTATTTATTCGCGGCGATCGCCATGCCGATGCCGGTGCCGCAAATCAAAACCCCGCGCTCGACGGAACCGTCGGCTACCATCGACGCCACCGCACCGGCGATGTCCGGATAGTCGACCGCCTCGCACGTCATCGGGCCCGCGTCGATCGCTTCGTGGTTCAACGAGCGCAACAGATCGAGGATCCGTTTCTTAACGTCGAATCCACGATGGTCGCTACCGACGGCGATTCGCATCCAAGCCTCTGCTTCTAATTAAAAATAACACGGAAGACTGATCTGAGATGACCACCGAACCAACCACTCACTCCATCGCACCCGACGAACGACAGTTTACTCTAACCGGTCGCTTCCGGCATGGCGACGGACAGGGGAAACGGTCACAAATCCGTAATCGCGAATGCAGTCGCAACTTCTCACGCTGTTGAAATTCCCCCGAAACCCTGTCGAAATGGTTATCCTTACAATCCGTTGGTTAATCGTTGGCAGGCTTCGCCAATAGTTCTTCGACCCAGCGCTCCAACTCCGAACCGATCTGATCGGCACAGCGACGATAGGCCTCGACCGGCCCGCCGATCGGATCGGCGACGTCGCTCCCGGAGCGACAAAGCAGCTTCACCCTCGCCGCCGCCTCGGGCCATTCGGCGACGATGGCATGGCGATGCGAGCGCGTCATCGTGATCAGCAGGTCGGCGTTGCGCACGAGCATGTCGGTGAGCGATTGACTCTCGTGACTTCGCAAATCCAAGCCGCGCTCCGACATCACGTTGTGCGCTTCGGCCGCGGCACGCCCGCCCGGCATCGCCGCAATGCCGGCCGACATGACGACGAAGCCTTCTTCTTCCAAGCGGTCGATTCCGCAGCCGAGCTTCTTCGCCAACCGATCACGAAAGAGCGCCTCGGCCATCGGGCTGCGGCAGGTGTTGCCGGTGCAGATAAACAAGACCATCGTGCTGGCGAGCCGCTTCAACGTTTGCAGCGAGACGACTCCCGGGCGCACGATCTCGAACCGGCCGTCGTGCAAGCGCACGCCCGTCGAAGGCTGGCCGAAGCGGCTCTTGCCGTCGTCGAGCACGAGCGACACCCGGTCGCCATGCCGCTCGATGACATCGGCGGCGCAGGTCGCATGCGTCGTCTCGTTGCCGCCGGCGCCGACCATCGCGATCGGTCCCGCTTGCAGTCGGAGCACGTCTTGAATGAGCTGATGTGCCGGAACCCGAAGGCCGAGCTTTCCCTCCGGAGCGATCGCCTGTTGCGAGCCCTTCGGGAGTTGCCGCAGCAACCCCTCGGGATGCCGATCGTCGACGACGAGCGTTACCGGCCCGGGCCAGCAGCGCCGCGCCAGGCGCTTGCCGAGCGGATCCATCAGCGGCACGAAGTCGAGCGCTTCGTCGACGCTTTTCACCGCTAATGTGAGTGGTGTTTTATCGTCGTAGCCCGACATGGCACGCAACTGCCCGACGGCCTTTTCGTGCAGGGCACCGGCCGCGAGCACGTAGACCGATTCGGTGGGGAAGGCGACGATGCGCCCTTCGGCCAGAGCCTGCACCGTGATATGCACGATGTCGCGCGTATCTTCCGTGTTTCGCAGGTCGATGACGCGAGGTGGCATTGGCTTCCGGCCCGGCCAGGGTTTCGAGATTCGAGGCGTCTTCCTCCTCGGCCGAGACTACGATCGCATTCTTGCGATTGCCTTGCCGAACATAACCCTCAAGAGAATAGACACTTAAGCAGTATACGGATGCTCACGCCGGATGGTCAAGGAGCGGCAAACACGCCCCTGCGAGGGATTGCCTGAGGCCGGCGCTCGTCGCCGCGCCGCCGCTTGGCGAACGGATCGGCATGCGATAAAACCGCAAGTCTTCCCCCATTTCATTCGTGCTCGGTGCTGCCTCGCGCGCCGCGCTCCCCAAGACATTCAGGAACGAACCACAGCATGACACTCACCGGAAAAACAGCTCTCGTCACCGGCGGCGGCACGGGCATCGGCCTCGGTATTGCGCAGGCCCTCGCCGGCGAAGGGTGCCGTGTCATCGTCTCCGGGCGTCGCGAAGAAACGCTTAAGCAGGCCGCCGCGACGATGCAGGGGGCGAGCTACCGCACGGTCGATGTCGGCGACTGGCCGAGCGTCGAAGCGATGTTCGCAAGCGTACACAAGGAGTTCGGCCCGCTCGATATTCTCGTCAACAGCGCGGGCACGAACACGGCACGGCGAACCCTCGGCGAGCTCTCGCTCGAAGATTGGGACGCCATGATGAAGATCAATTGCTACGGTTCGTTCTACTGCCTGCGCGCCGCCGTACCGGAGATGATCAAACGCAAAGACGGTCTGATCGTGAACATCAACAGCGTCTCGGGCATTCGCGCCGGCTTGCTCGGCGGCATCGGCTACAACGCCTCGAAGTTCGCCGTCACGGGACTCGGCATCACCGCGGCCCAAGAAGTGGCCGAGCACGGCATCCGGGTGACGAACGTGTATCCGGGCGAAGTCGATACGCCGATCCTGGAGAAACGCCCGAAGCCGGTCACGGCCGAACATCGGGCACGCATCCTGAAACCGGAAGACGTCGGCGCCGCAGTGCTGATGATCTGCAAACTCCCGCCACGAGCCCACATCCCGGAACTGACGATCAAGCCGATCGGGCAGATGTACATTTAGGAGCAGGGGTCGGGGGTCGGAGGTCAGGGGTCGGAAAAGACAAGAGTCAGTCTCTTACCTGACCACCGACCACTTCCCGGCTACGCGATCACTTCGCGCAGCACTTTCCCGAACACATCGGTGAGACGGAAATCGCGCCCTCCGAAGCGGTATGTCAGCTTCGTGTGATCGACTCCTAATAGGTGCAGCATCGTGGCGTGGAGGTCGTGGATCTCGACTTTATTTTCCACTGCGAAGTAGCCCCAATCGTCGGTGCGGCCGTAGGTCGTGCCCCCTTTTATGCCGCCGCCGGCGAGCCACATCGAGAAGCCGTACGGGTTGTGATCGCGACCGTCGGAGCCTTGCGCCATCGGCGTTCGGCCGAATTCGCCTCCCCAGATGACGAGCGTTTTTTCCAAGAGCCCGCGAGCCTTGAGATCTTTGAGCAGTCCGGCGGTCGGCTGATCGACGGCGCGGCAATTCTTTTCATGTCCGTCTTTGAGCCCGCCGTGCTGATCCCAGCGATCGGTTCCGACGCCGGGGCAGGTGACTTCGATGAATCGAACGCCCCGCTCGACGAGCCGGCGCGCGGCCAGGCACATCTCGCCGAAGGTCCGGGTCGGCGCGTAGTCCGATTCGAGTCCGTAGAGCTTCTTCGTCTCTTGCGATTCCTTCGAGAGGTCCATCAAGTCCGGGACGGCGGCTTGCATTCGATATGCAAGCTCGTAATTGGCGACGGCCGATTCGAGCGCGTCGTCGGTTCCTCGGGCCGCCATCGAAGCGCCGTCGAGCTGTTTGAGCAAGCGGAGCTTGTTCTGCTGTAGCGCCGCGGAAGCTTCGCCGCGTGCGACGTCGGCGACCGGCATCTTGCCGGCTTTGAAGACGGAGCCTTGAAACGAAGCCGGCAAGAAGCCCGAGCCGAACGTGTCGAGCCCGCCGGGAGGAATCAGGCCGCCGTTGAGCACGATGAAGCCCGGCAATTCGCGGCATTCGGTGCCGAGGCCGTAAGTCGTCCAAGCACCCATGCTCGGTCTGCCTTGCATGCCTGAACCGGAGTGCAGGAAGTAGTTGGCGAACGTATGCTCGGAGAAGTTCGAGGTCATCGAACGGATCACGCACAGGTCGTCGGCGCAGGTCGCCGTGTGCGGCAGCAAGTCGCTCACCGGGAGCCCGCTCTCGCCGTAGTTGCGAAACTTCCACGGCGATTTCAAGACCTTGCCGACGTTGTTGAACTGCGTCGGCGGCGTCTTCATCTTGATCGGATTGCCGTGCTCTTTATCCAACAGCGGCTTCGGATCGAACGTGTCGACCTGCGACGGCCCGCCGTCCATGTAAAGAAAAATGACGCTCGTCGCCTTGGCTTCATGCTTCGCGGCGGCCGGGAGCGCGCCGCCGCTATTGCCGTTGCTCTTGCCGTTCGCTGCCGGCGCAGCACCATAAGCCGTATCGTTCAACAAAGCCGCGAGCGCTGCGCCGCCGAAACCGTTGGCGGCGCGGCTGAGAACTTCGCGCCGCGAGAGTGTGCGGACGCCGTGATTCGCGGGCGGATGCATCGTCATCGAACATTCCTTAGCTATCGCAGTTATCAAGCTTCCTACGACTACTTCTTAACGGATGTAAATAAACTCTTTCACGTTGAACAGCACATGACATAGATCGGCCCAAGCGCGGACATCGTCGGACGATTTCACGTTGTAGAGTTCCCGTTGGTTCATCAGGAACTCGAACGCGGCGAGCGATTCTTCTCCCGTCGGCTTGCGTGCGAACGCCGTTTGATAAAGCTGTTCGATACGCGCCGCCTCGTCTTTCGTGCCGGTCTCTTTGCTGCGCTCGGCCCAATGCACGGCTTGCTGCCTGACGAATTCGCCGTTCATCAGCGCGAGCGCCTGAGCCGGCACGTTCGAGTTGGCCCGCCGGCCGACGCTCGTAAACGGCGTCGGGTAGTCGAACGCTTGAAACATCGGATTCAAGAAGTTTCTCCGGACGCGCAGGTACACGCTGCGCCGCCCGGCACCATCGAGCGGGCCCGACGACGGCCGGCCGCGACCTTCCATAAACGGCGTGAGAAACAGCTCGACGCTCGGGCCGAACTGCTTCTCATCGAGCTTGCCGGAGACCGCTAAGATCGAGTCGCGAATCGCTTCGGCTTCGAGTCGTTTGACGAGTGCCCGATGCCACAGATTGTTCTCGGGATCGACCGTCGCGAGCTTCGCCGCGGTCGAATCGTGCGGGCTCGAAGCCATTCGATACGTCGTCGAAAGGGCCATCGCGCGGAGCAGCTTCTTCGTCGACCAACCTTCGCTCATGTAGCGCTCGGCGAGATAATCGAGCAGCTCGGGATGTGTCGGCGCTTCTCCCATGATGCCGAAATTGTCGACGGTCTTCACCAAGCCTCGACCGAACAAATGTTGCCACAGTCGATTGACCATTACACGGGCCGGCAACGGATCGCGCCGATCGAGCAACCGCTCGGCCAGCTCCAGCCGTCCGCTCGCCGAGCGATATGGGGGCGCATCCGGTCCGTCGATTGCTTCGAGAAACCGTCGCTCGACGACTTCGCCCGTGGTTCGATGATTGCCGCGGATCAGCACATGCTCGTTTACGCCCGACCCTTCCCATGCGACCGGTGCCGTGTGTGAAGTGCGCCGCAGTTTCGCGAGCAGCTCGGTTTGCTTCGCGATAAATTGCGAGACGCTTTCCGAAATTGCGGGAGTCGAAGTGCTCCAAAGCTCGGGATGCCCGATCATCCAGGCAGCCAACCCAATCGAACTATCGCTGCTCGTGGCACTACCGCCATTCTCTGGCGATTTCGCGGGGCCGGTCAGCTGATCCGCGGCGATGCGCGCCAGCGCCGCGCGAAACGCGACGACGTATTCATCGGCGACCCGCTTCGCGATCGCTTCGTCGTCGAGCTTCTTGAGCCCGGCGGCGAGCTTCGACGTGTCGAGATCCGAGAACGCGACGTCGAGCGCCGGCGGGCGCAAACCTTCGACGATCTTGAGCACCGCGAACTCGGGCGATTGCTTCTCTTTCAATTCGCCGGCGTCGAGCGGAGTGAACTCGAAATGGACGCGATGACCGGCATAGACCGTGAGGTCGTGCAACACCCAGGTCGGTTGATCGGCGCCGGCGAATTGCTTCATGAGTTGGCCGTGCAGAGGGCCGTTGTTGATCCGATGCGAATCGACGGCCGCATAAACGCGTCCCGAGCCGCGCACCAAGTACCAGACCTTGCCGGTCGTGAGCACCGAGGTCGGTGTCTTGAGCACCCGGCCCGACTGATCCGAGCGGTTGCGTGTGTTTTCTCGTTCCGTGTCGCCGGTGATGCGGAAGAAGTCCCACTTAGGATCGCGCGTCGCGGCGCTCGCCGTGTAGAGTCGCTCGATCGGCCGACGCGGATCGGTGCCGATCCGCAAGTCGCCGGGATGCACGGGACGATGTCCGTACGAAACTCCGTCGACGAGCCAATCGCGGAGCGGAAGCGAAGCCGGGTCGTAGAGCACCGGCTCGTTCGAGACGAGCGAATCGGCGGCCGGAGGCTGCGGCGGGCCCGATCCGGCGAGCGACTGAGAGCCTTCCAGAATCATCCGTCGCCAAGCACGCAGAGGCTCCCCCGGCTCGAACGGCGCCGTCTCGAAGTAGTCGACCCAGTGCGTAAGCCGAGCTTCTTCCACACCGAAGAGGCTCGCTGCCGCGGCAATGCTTACCGCGCGGTTCGCGCTCTTGCCCGCTTTGCGAAGCTCGGTCAGCACGGCACCGACTGCGAGCAGATAACGATCGGCCTTCTCGACCACGGCTTGCATCTCGGCCGCTTGGGCCGCGAGTAGCTTCGGGCGATACTCCGCTTCGAGCTTCTTCACTTCGTCGTAGATGCGGCGGTTGTGGTCCGTCGCCTCGAACGGGGCTTGGTGATAGCTCATGCCGAGCACGAAGCCCGACAGAGCGTAGTAGTCTTTCGTCGAAAGGGCGTCGAACTTGTGATCGTGGCAACGGGCACAAGCGAGCGTGAGTCCGAGAAAGGTTTTCGACATCACATCGATCTTGTTGTCGACCCGGTCGGTCTCGTCTTGGCGAATATCGACGGGCGAATGGCACTCTTCGCCGAGAAACCAAAAGCCGGTCGCCAGAATCGATTCGTTCGCGCCGGTCTTCGGGTTCATGCGCGGCTCGGGCATCAGGTCGCCCGCCAAGTGCTCGACGACGAACCGATCGTACGGCACATCGGCATTCAACGAGCGAATCACGTAGTCGCGGTATTGATAGGCGTTCGGGATCAAGTAGTCGAACTCGTGGCCGCGGGTCTCGGCATAGCGGACGAGATCGAGCCAGTGACGGCCCCAGCGTTCGCCGAAGTGCGGCGAAGCCAACAGGCAGTCGACGACTTTCTCGAACGCTTCGGGCGAGTCGTCGGCCACGAAGGCGTCGACCTCGGCGATGGTCGGCGGGAGGCCGACGAAGTCGAAGTAGGCGCGGCGCAAGAGCGTTCGTTTGTCGGCGGCTACGGCAGGCGCAACGCCCGCGGCCTCGAGCTTCGCGAGCACGTAGCGGTCGATCTCGGTGCGCGGCCAGGCGGCGTTTTTCGTTACCGGAACCACAGACTTCGCGAGCGGCTGAAAGCACCAATGCTTGGCCCGCTCCGCAAGATCGAACTTCTTCTTCGCGGTCGCCGCGACGGGGCGCTTCTCGACGGCCGGCGCCGGAGCACCCAGCTTCACCCATTGCTCGAGCGCCGCGATTTTCTCGGCGGCGAGCTTCCCCTTCGGCGGCATCTGGAAATCGACGTCGTCGTAGCGCAGCCCTTTGATCAGCAGGCTCGCATCGGGATCGCCGGGGACGATCGCAGGGCCTTGATCGCCCCCGCGCAACATGCCGCCGACCGTGTCGACCTGCAGAGTCGCTTCCTGCTTGTCGGGTCCGTGGCATTCGTAACAATGCTCGACGAGAATCGGCCGGACCTTCTTCTCGTAGAACTCGACGCCGGCTTCATCGGCCGAAGCCGAACGACACGCAACTGCGACGAAAACGAGACCGACGGCAGCGACCAGCGAAAACGACGTGCGGCAACCCATCGTCGAAGACCTCTTACAGAACAGCGCGGGGGAAGGAGTCGGCGCGGGAAGGCTGCGCAACCTGAGCGCAGAGAAATACCGACCGGCCCATTATAGGCCGCGCCGCCGAGGAACGAAACCGCGTAGTCGGGCGATTGGCCGTGCTGCCTCGACGAGCCAACGCGGTGTGAATTCACACGGCGGCGGCCGCGAAACCGCAAGCGGACGAGCGGCGCGGCTCGCTTGCGATTTCGCGGCCGTTCACGCTTGGCGCAATGCTAAGCTCGCGCTTCTACGCGGGCATCGAGCGATGGAAATGAACGTGCTTCCAGCTCCCCGCTTGCTTGTGCCACACGCGCGTCTCTTCGACCGCGACCGTCACCGGGTCGCCGGCGGCATTCAGCTTTTGATTCAACCGAATGTAGCTCAGCACCGCCGCATCCGGGCCGAGCAACCGCACATGCGGCGAGGCCATCGTCACGTTCGTCGCTACGGCCGGCTTCGGGCCGCTCGGCAGATCGAAATAGAACTTGTGAAACGGCATCCCCTCGACCACGTTGCCCCGAGCTTCGGGCTCGAAGCAGGTGATCGTCGGGTCGCAGAGATCGGCATAGGTCTTCCAATCGCCGCCGACGATCGCGACCAAGAGCTTTTGATTCACGGCGAGAAGTTCTTGCGTTGCGTCCGGCATCATGGGCCTCACAGGTTCCGAAGGGGTGCGATGTAAATAAGTGCGTGTCGAAGACGAAGGGCAGCGGCGGCTCTAGCCCGGCAGGATTCCGAGGCGCACGAGCTTGCTGCGGCATTCGTCGCGCTCGCGGCTCTTGGCAATGGGAGCCCAGGTGGGATCTTGGACGGCGAGAAAGTCTTCGTCGGTGGCTGCGCGGCCGGCAGCCGAGGCGCGGGCCGTGAGACGGCCGATCACTTCCACATCGAGCCGGGTCAGGAACATCCCTTGCTGTCGAAAGTCGACGAACGCTTCCCACACGAGCGGGAAGAGCGGCTTGATGATCTGCTCCCCCATCGCCGCGGCATACTCGCGAATCTCCAGCTGCGCGTGGCTATCCATCCGCAGCGAAAGGAAATGGAGCAAGTTGTGCAAATCGACTTTCCAATACGCCTCGGTGTAGGTCGACAGCGGCAAGTCTTTGCGAGCTTGCTCGCGAGCGACTCCGAGCTCGATGCGGCGCTCGTACAGCGCGCGGGTCTTATCCAAGAGCTCGGCCTCGGAGGCGGTGAGCTCGGCGCCGATCTCCGGCGAAAGGAAGTCGGCGCTTCCTTGGCGGTTGTTCGCGGCCTGCCCGCGCCATTGGTCGGCGGGCGTGTGCTGCGCGGCGTCGATGGCGAGCGAGTAGCGCGTCGAGTATTCGTTGACGTTCGCCGTGCGGTGGCGAATCCATTGGCGCCAGGTATCCATCGGCACGCGGCAGAGGAACTTCACCTCGACCATCTCGAACGGCGTGCTATGGCGATGGCGCATCAAATAGCGGATCAGGCCCCGATCGTCGGAAACTTTTTTCGTCCCCTCGCCGTAGCTCACCCGCGCCGCCTGCACGACGGCCTGATCGTCTCCCATCACATCGACGAGACAGACGAAGCCGTCGTCGAGCACAGGGACTTTCTTCCAACGGAGTTCTTCGACCTGAGCGGCATTCGTAGGCATGGCAAGATCACGAAGAGAGCGGGGTGCGAATTCGACCGGGCTATTGTAGCGAAGCCGGAGAGCGCTCGGCAGGGGCGTGGAAACGGTCCTGAAATCGAGCGATTGCCGCAATTGCCACCAGCAACCACTCGGGTGGCACCTATAGGAAGCTCTCGGTCAAGATACACCGCGGGCGCGGGCCCGCTTTTTTCTCTTCTTGTCGGAGAGGGGCTTGTTCGGGGGTTACGTTCGGGTCGGGGCGTTCGTGCCTTTCGGCGACGTCTGGGGGGC
>JAIOPP010000075.1 GCA_021413845.1 Planctomycetia bacterium
GACCGAAGCGGCGACGAACACCGTGCCAAGGCCGCGAGCGAGCCGTTTACGCTCGAAGTGACCGACGAGCAGGGCCTTTACGAAGCAATGGCGGAGACGGACCAGCGCTCGGCACGTAAGATGGACGAGATCATTCAGAAGCAATTGTTGATGACCGGTCGCCCCGCCGGCACCGCGACCCCCGCTCCGCAACCTACTTCGACGAAGCCGGGGACATCCCCCACGGCCTCGCCGTCTGCGACTACTGCTCCCCCTGCAGCGACCCCCACATCCCAAGGAACGGGAGGAACGCCATGAACCATCCTCGAACGACTCCGGACTTCGCCCGCCGCACGCTGACTGCGCTCACCGGCTGCGCGATGCTGTACGGCAATCTCGCTCCGAGCCTCGTTTCGCTTTCACCGGCCAGGGGGCAAGAGCCGGCTCGCGGGCAAGCCGTCGCGGTCGACGATCTCCGTCGCAAGCAAGAGACGCAGCAACGGGCCGCCGAACTAGCACGCGAGCTGGTGCTCAACCTGCTCGACGTCCAGCTGCAGCAGTTGGAAGAGAACGGGCTGGCCGATCGCCCCCTCTATCAAGATGTGCGGACGATGCGGCAAAACATCGACGGCTTGATCTACGCCGAGATGTCGGAAGTGGTCACGTTGTTGCTCCGCGCGCAGAACGACCAAACCGACAAACGCGACGCGGCCTTTCTCGACGCGCGTCGGAAGATCGGCGAAGTCTTGGCTCGGCTCTTGGCCGAACGGCAGAATCTTTCGCGCCGGTTGCGCACCGCCGAAATCGGCGCTCAGGTTCGGCGACTGATCGAAATGGAAACCGTGATTCGCGACGTCACGATGGCCCTGCCGTCGCAAACGCGCGAGCAGCAAGAACTGCAGCAGCTTTCGACCTTGGCCGATCAACGGGACGCGCGCAAGCTGTTCGACAAATTGTTGGAAACGCTGAGCGATGCGCGTGGCTGGGGCGGGGAGATCGGCCGCACTGCGGAAGACGGCCTCTCGTTGCTCAAGGCCGCCGATACGGCCGGCCACCTCGACCAAGCCTCGGCAGGCATCGAGATGGGCCGCTTCTCCGTGGCCGTCGAACACGAAACGGCCGCTATTCGCGGGTTGCAAGTGCTCTTGAAGAAGGTCAAGGAAACGCAAGGGCTCATCGAAGCCGACCATAAGGCGGCGCTCGAGATCGTGCGCGATCTGATTCGCAAGCAAGACGAACTGCAGGAATCGACCAAGACCGCTAAGCTTGATGATCCGACGACCGAGAACTTGCTCAAGCGGCAAACCGCGCTCGGCAAAGAGCTCGAGCGCTTGTCCGATATGCTGCTCGACAAACCGACGGCCGCGCCGCTCGTCGAAAAGGCGAAGCTCGCCTCCGAGACCGCGACGGTCGAGCTGTTTAATCAACAAGCTCCCGAAGTCGCTAAGGCGCAAGACACCGTTCGGGCGAACCTCGCCGCGATCGAAAGACAGCTGGAAGCGTCGACCGCTGATTTGCCGGAAGATCGCGATGCCGCGGCGCTCGCCGAGCGCATTCAAGATCTCGAGCGGACGAAGGCCGCCTTAGCGGAGGCCCGCGCCGAGATGGCTCCGCACGTCGCTCCGACGGCGAAGACCTCGTCGCCGGAAACCAAAGCCGCGCTCGAAAAGACGGCCGTGAACCTCGCAAAAGCGAGCGAGGATCGCGACTTGCCGAAAATGGTCGAAGCCCGGCTCCGCGAAGCGGTCCGAACGGCGCGCGACGCGAAGAAGTCGCTCGACGACCCGATGCCGAGCGAATCGCAAAAGAAGGCCGATGTCGCGAAAGCGGACGCTGCGATCGAAACGGCGCAAGCGGAAGTCGAAGCCGCGCTGGCCGACGTCAAACGGGCTCAGCCCGCGCTCGCCGCCGGTGAGCTTTCGCGCGCAGCAGAAGTGCTCGACCGCGCCGCCGCCGCCGAACGGGAAACGGCCCGCGCGGCCGTCGCCGAATCGAAGAAGGCGAAGCCCGACGAAGAAACGGTGCTTAAGCTCGCCACCGAGCAATCGCTGATCAAGGCCGTGACCGCGGACGTCGCCAAGGCGACCGAAGGGATGAACCCCGAAGCCGCCAAGGCCTTGGCGGAGGCGCAGGACTCGGCCGATAAGGCGGAGAAAAATCTTCAAGCCGCCCTCTCGCCGGAAGCGCGGGCACAAGCCGAAGCGAGAGCGAGCAAGCTAGCCGAGTCGAAGCCGGAAGAGACCAACCCCGACGAGGCTAGACCAGGCGAGAACAAACCAGGCGAGAACAAACCAGGCGAGAACAAACCAGGCGAGAACAAACCAGGCGAGAACAAACCAGGCGAGAACAAACCGGGTGAGAACAAACCGGGTGAGAACAAACCGGGTGAGAACAAACCGGGTGAGACCGCAATGGCGGCAGCCAACAAGCCCGGCGAAGCTAAACCAGGTGAGAACAAACCAGGTGAGAACAAACCAGGTGAGGCTGCGATGGCAGCTGACAAACCGGCTGAGTCTGCGTCTGGCGAGCCGAAAGCACCGAACGAAGCACTGAAGGCCGCTGCCGAGCAAGCCGAGGATGCGGCGAAAAAGCTGACGGCCGCCGCGGCGACGCTTCGTCGTCAGGCTGCTGAGGAAGCGATGAAGCTGGTGCGCGAATCCGATAAGCAATTGGCCGACATCCGTCCGACCGCGCAAGCCGTCGAGCAGGCTGCCGCCGCGCCGAAACCCGAGAATGCCGAAGCTCAAGCGGCGTTGGCGGAGACGAAGAAAGTGCTCGCCAAAGCCGCGGCCGAACAGATGCGCGCCGCGGGCAAGCCCGAGGCGGCGGCGAGTCGCGAGTTGTCGGATAAGATCGAGCAAGCCGCGGCGATGCAGCGCAATGCGGACGCCGCAGCGGAAGAAGGTGCCGAAGGGGAAGGGGATGCGCCGCTCGCCGCCGTGACGGCCCAACAGCAAGCAGCCGACGAAGTCGAGAAGCTCACGGCTGCCGCAGCCGGACGTCCGGAAGCGAAAGCGGCCGAAGCTCAGCGTCGGCCCGATCCGCTCGGCGAGCAGCTTCGCGCGGCGCAACAAAGCGCGCAGCAAGCCGCGAAGCAAACGCTCGAAGGGAAAGAAACGGCCGCGGCTCAGTCGCGCGCCGAAGCGGCTCAAGCCTTAACGAAAGCCGCCGAGATCGCCAAGGCGGAAGAAAAGAAAGCCGCAGAACAGCCGGCCGGCAAGCCCGACGCCCAGGCCCAAGAACGAGTCACCGCGGCGCTGGCCGAAGCGAAGAAGACCGGCCTGCCGCAAGCACCGTCGGTCGGCGAGTCGCTGGAGAAGGCCGAGAACCAATCGATGGCCGCCGCGCAATCGGCCCCGCAAGCCGGTAAGCAAGCGGAAACGGCCAAGGCCCAAGAAGCCGCGGCGAAGAACATCGAGACGGCGCAGCAAGCCGTCGCCGAAGCGCAAACGAAGCTCGCTGCGGCCGTAGCGCAGAAGATGCAGCAACAAGCGGCAGCCGCCGAGAAGCTGGCGAACCAAGCCGCGAAGCTCGACCCGAGCGCAACGGAAGCCTTGCGAGAAGCGCAAGCCGCGGCCGCCGGTGCCGCAGCGGAAGCGAACCCCACTCCGGAAATGGCCGCGGCCGACGAACGCCGAACCGGCCAAGCTCTGCAACGCGCGGCCGCCGATCTCGCCGCGCGCGAACAGGTCGTCAAGCGCGATCAAGCTCTCGCGCAGGCGCTCCTCTCGTCGCTCGCCGAACAGCAGCAAGCCGCGCAGGACATCGCTGCCAATCGGACGGCGCTCGCGCAAGCCACGCCGCCGCCGGCTCCTCCGGCCGCCGCTCCTGAAGGACCGCCGAACGGCGAGCCGCAAGAAGCTCCGCCTGCAAGCGGAGCGCCGCAAACTCCTCAAGCACAGCCCCCTCAAGCGCAGGCGGCGCAACCGGCGGCTCCTCGGCCGCAAGCCCCGCCGTCGCCTGCCGCGGCCGATGCCGCACGTAAGTTGAACACCGCGATGCAGTCGTTCGCGCAGGCCGCGCAAGTGACGGGCCAAGCGGCGCAAGAAGTCGCCGGTCAAACGCAAACCGCCAATGCCGCACTCGCGCAGGCCCTGGAGAAGGCCTCGGAACTGACGCCGCCGGCGCTCCCGGAAGCGATCGGCGAACCGGCGATGCCGGCTAGCGGTGAACCTGCCGTGGCGGCCGCTCCCGCACCGGCATCGCCTGCCGCCCCCGAAGCGGCCCCGCCGGCGGACTCGCAACCTACTGCTCCGCCGACGGCCGCGGCGCAACCAGCGGGTGCGCAGCCGGACGCTTCGCAAACTGCCGCAGAGGCTACTCCTTCCGCGCCGAAATCAGCGGCTTCGTCGACTCCCGCCGCGCAGATTCCGCAAGCCGGCGCGCCGCAATCGGCTCCGCCCACGGCGATGGGCCGCAGTCTCGCGCCGCAATCGCCCGAAGAGACGGCCCGCATGATGGCCGGTCCGCAAGCGCTCGAGCAGATGGCGCAAGTCGAACAAGCGGCCGGCGCGCCGAAGTCGGCAACTTCGCCGAGCAGCACTCCACCGAGCGCTTCGCAACAAGCGCAGGAAGGGCAACAGAGCACTGCGAGCAAGCAGTCGCAACAGAAAAGCGAGCCGGCTTCGCGCACGACGAAAGCCCAAGAATCATCCCTGGCCTCGGTGCAAAACTCCGGCCGTTCGGAGAACGACGCCGCGCTGAAGGGAGACCTTAAGAAGAACGACGAACCTTGGACGACGAAGCTCCCCGCCGAACTACGCCAAGCCATCCGAGCCGAAGCCCAGCGCCCGGCCCCGCGCGGCTACGAAGAACGTCTGAGAAACTATTTTAAGAACATCGACTAACGAACGAGCGTGCCGCTCGTTTCTTGTTTCGTATTTTGATTTTTCACTTTCGACTTTCATCCTGAGGATCGCTTCCGTGACCGCTGAGACTTCGCCTGCTATTTCCGCCGATGATGTCGCCGCCGTGGCCCGTTGCGAGCAGGTCTACAACCGCCTGCGCGATGAACTTGCGAAGACGATCATCGGGCAAGACGAAGTGATCGAGCAGGTGCTCGTCGCCATGTTCGCCGGCGGTCATGCTTTGCTCGAAGGCGTGCCGGGGCTCGCGAAGACGTTGCTCATCAACTCGCTCTCGAAGGCGCTCCATCTTTCGTTCAAGCGCATCCAGTTCACGCCCGACCTCATGCCGAGCGACGTGACCGGCACCGAAGTGATTCAAGAGAATCTCGAAACGCGGGCTCGGGAGTATAAATTTCTCCACGGGCCGCTCTTCGCCAACATGATCTTGGCGGACGAAATCAATCGTACGCCCCCGAAGACGCAAGCCGCGATGCTCGAAGCGATGCAAGAGCGGCAAGTGAGCGCGGGAGGCAAAGTTTACATGCTGCCGGCTCCCTTCTTCGTCCTTGCGACGCAGAATCCGCTGGAGCAAGAAGGAACCTATCCGCTTCCCGAAGCGCAGCTCGATCGGTTCTTGCTTTATGTTCGGATGGGCTACCCGACGCCTGCGGCCGAATGGGAGATCGCGCGCCGCGTGACGAGCGGCAAGCTCGGCGGCATCCAATCGGTCATCTCGGCCGAAGAGATCGTCGAGTATCAACAGCTCGTGATGCGCGTTCCGGTGAGCGATCAGGTGCTCGGCTACGCTTGGGCCCTGGTGCGAGCCTCGCGGCCGAACACGCCGGAAGCTCCCGACTTCGTGAATCGGTGGATGAGTTGGGGGGCCGGCCCGCGCGGCGTGCTTACGCTCATCTCCTGCGCCAAAGCTCGGGCCGTGCTCTACGGCCGGATGCACGCCTCGATCGGCGACGTGCAAGCCGTGGTGAAACCTGCGCTCCGGCATCGCCTCGCCGCCAACTTCGCGGCCCAAGCCGCAGGGAAGGGGAGCGAAGAATTGCTCGACATGCTTCTCAAGGTGGTGCCGGCCGATAAGAAGTACGAGAAGCCGGCAGCGTAGGAAAACTAGAAATCAGAATGAGAAACCAGAAGAGGGATGCCGAGTTCGGTGTCTTATTTCTGGTTTCTCCCTTCTAGTTTCTGATTTTCTAAAAGCTGATCTCGCGCAGCTGGCTCTTTACCGGGAGCACGAAGATCTTGCCGTCTCCCATGCGTCCCGTGCGGGCCGCATCGACGACTTTGCGCAAGATCTCTTCGCAGCGAGCGTCGTCGACCCAGAGATCGATCTCGACCTTCGGTAGAAACGCGAGCGAGTATTCGCTGCCGGCGTATTGATCGAGATAGTTCTTCTGCCGGCCGAATCCCTTCACCTCGCGCACGCTGATGGCTTCGAGCGGGGCCCGCTTGAGGCTTTCGAGCACCTTCTCGGCGAGATACGGTTTCACGACGGCGACGATCTGTTTCATAGCTGCGTTCTATTCGCGGCACGCGAGATCGATCGAGTCGGACAAGTCGTGTGGGGTTAGCTGAAGAAGTTCTCGCCGGTCAGGTTCATCGGCGGCTTCGTCTCGACCGACATATCTCCTTGCACCGTCGTGCGGCAGGCGAGCCGCATCGTGTCTTCGTTGCCGATATAGGCGAACAGCGCCGGGCCGAGCGGGTTGTATTTGAACGTCACCTTTTCGACCATACCCATCGCGCCGGCGTTTTCCATTCCCTTCACGATCTTCACGCGGCAGGTGCCGCAGTGGCCGAAGCCGTGGCAGTTGAAGACTTCGTTCAGGCCTGCGCCGAAGCCGTTGAGGCCGCCGTAGAGCTTCACGCCGGCCTTCATCGCTTCGTTGCGAAGGTTGGCGCCGACCGGAACTTCGATCTGTTTCTTCTCGTTGACGAAATTGACGATCAGCATAAGCGCTCCGCGACGACTCCGGAAAAAGGGTTTCTTCGCGAGACTGCCGCGAGCGACATCCGCGAGGAAAAACTAAAGTTTCCGCGGCCTCATGGGCACCGTCGCGGAAACCGAATATCTTAATGAATCTAATCTACCGCACGGGTTTTGAAAACCTCTAACGGGGATGCCTTCAAGTCTTGAAACCGCTATTTTCGTAGAGACTTACGCCGCAGACTCCCGTTTGCCGATCGACCGCCGCCGGGCTGCTCGCCGGCGCGCGGCGGAAATCGCCCGACCTCGAACACGGATGTTTCAGAAAGGAAACCGCCTCATGGCCGAACGTAGTAAGTATCAAGAAAATATCATCAAGAATTATTACAAAAATGCAGGGGCGATTTCTCTGCAGCGGTTGAGCGAACTGGTCACGGACCTGTATCTGGCGGAGGGAAAGGCCCGCGCCGGCGTTTGGAAGAAAATTCAAGCGACGCTCGAAAAGCTGAAAGTCCCGGCGTCGCGCATCGAGCATGTGATGAAGGCCGACAACCCGACCTTGCTGGCGAAGTTGCTGGAAGAATTGCTGGCGAAAGACGACGCGAAATAAGTCGGTCCGTAGTTTGAGTTCTTCGTTCGTGGTCGAGGCCGAGGGTTGCCTCGGGTCGTTCGTCGGCGACAATGCTTAGGCCCCGGTGCTGAGGTGCCGCTACCTAGGTGCCGGAGCCGTAGCGATCGCAATACGCCGAACCACGAACGACGAGCCGAATTCATGTCCGAGCCGTTGATCGATATTCGGGACGTCAGCTTTTCGTACGGCACGGTTTGCGCGCTGCGCGATGTGACGCTGCGGATCGAGCCCGGCCCGATCGGCATCGTCGGCAACAACGGAGCCGGTAAGTCGACGCTTTTGAAGATCCTGCTCGGCTTGCTTCGTCCGACGAGCGGCACCGGCCTCATTCTCGGTTGCGAGCTCAGTCGGGGCGGGGCGGCCTTGCGAGGGCTCGTCGGTTATATGCCCGAAGCGCATGCCGTCGTGGCGATGCTCAAAGGAGTCGAGTTCGTCGCGCTCTCGGGCGATCTCTATGGCATGCCCCCGCGCGATGCTCGCCGCCGCGCGCATGAGGTGCTCAACTACGTCGGCCTCGGTGAATTGCGCTATCGCCGGCTCGATGAGTACTCGACCGGCAACTTGCAGCGGCTCAAGCTCGCCGCTGCGCTCGTACACGACCCGCAGCTCCTCTTGCTCGACGAGCCGACGAACGGCCTCGATCCGGCCGGCCGCGTCGCTATGCTGCGCACTATCGAAGACCTCATCGCCGAGACCGGCAAGAGCGTGATCCTTTGCACGCATCTGCTCGGCGACATCGAGCGAGTCTGCAAGCAAATCGTGGTCATGCATCAAGGGACCGTCGCCCAGGCCGGCACCCTCGAAGAGCTGCGCCGGACGTCCGGCGGCCGTTATACGCTCGCGTGGCAAGCGGACGACGATCGGTTCGTGCTCGCGCTGCGAGGCGTGGGAGTCGAAGTATCGCCGGCGGCGGAAGAACCCGAGGCGCACGATCGCCGTTCGGCGAAGCTCACGGTGCCGACCGGATGGCGCACTGGGCGGTTCTTCGAGTTGGCGCAAAGCTCGGGTGCCGTGTTGCAGCAAGTTCGGCCGGAGCAGGAAGACCTCGAACAGCTATTCTTTCGCGTGACGCAGCCCGAGCGCGCTGCCGCAAGCGGGAGCGCCGCCGATGGGCATTGACGCGGCCCACTACCACGCGTGGAACGGCAAGCTCCGCAGCCCTTGGCGCGCGACCGCTGCGGTCGTGCGCACGACTTTGTTACAGGCGATTCGTCGGAAGGCGTATTGGTTTATCTACGCGGTCGGCGTGTCGCAGTTTCTCGTCTATTGGGCCGTCATCTACGCGCTCACGCAGATGCAGATTCCGCCGCAGGCACAGCAAGGAATGCTCGACACCTTCGGCTTCAGCACCGAAGCGGAAGATCCGCAGAACACCGGCTATCTCGATTTCATGGAACAGCAGAGCATGGTCGTCATGATCTTGCTCGCGTTTTGCGGCAGCACGATCATCGGCGGCGACTTTCGCGACGGCGCGTTGCCGTTCTATCTTTCGCGCCGCATCGATCGCCGTCACTACATCGCCGGCAAAATCCTTGCGACCGCGGCGCTCGTCTGGTTGCTCACCGTGGTTCCGGCGCTGTTGCTCTTTCTGGAGTACGGCCTGTTCACTACCTCGCTCGACTATTGGAGCGAACATTGGCGCGTCGTGCCGGCCGTGCTCGGATACGGCGCGGTGCTTGGGCTCGTGCTCGCCATCTGGCTCGTTGCGCTGTCGGCCTATCTGCAACGTCTCGCACCGATCGCCGTCACGTGGTCGAGCTTGTTCGTCTTGCTCGGTCGGCTGGCGCTCATGCTGCGCGATGCGTCCGGCGATCGGCATTGGCTACTGCTCGATCCTTGGCGCGATATCCGTCTTGCCGGCCGACTCTTTTTCGGCATCTTTCGTTATCGGTCGGATGCCGATCTCAGCTTGTGGGCCGCCGCGCTTCTCGTGGCGACGTCCCTCGTAGCGCTCGCGGCTCTCGTGCGGCGCGTGCGTGCCGTCGAGGTGGCGACATGACCGCTTCGCCGCAGCCTGCCGTTCCGCACGCAAGCGTGGAGCTCGTCTACGAGAACGTCACGAAGTTGTACGGCGCCGTGATCGGTGTGAACGATATCTCGCTTCGCATTCGGCCCGGCATTACCGGCCTTCTAGGTTCCAACGGTGCCGGAAAGTCGACGCTGATCAAGCTTGCCTCAGG
Source organism: Planctomycetia bacterium (assembly GCA_021413845.1). Taxonomy (NCBI): domain Bacteria; kingdom Pseudomonadati; phylum Planctomycetota; class Planctomycetia; species Planctomycetia bacterium. The sequence continues at coordinate 9,577 of JAIOPP010000075.1, forward strand.
CAGGCTTCGGCCGACGCAAGGTCGCGTGTCGCTCGGCGGTTTCGATGCTCGCTCGACGCGCGCAAAGCGGTTGCTCGGGTACTGCCCGGACGTGAACGACTTCTACGAAGAGATGACCGGCCGCGAGTTCGTGCGCACGATGACCCGACTCTACGGCTATTCGCTGAGCGAAACGAAGCATCGCACCGAGCAGGCCCTCGAACGCGTCGGGATGTGCGATCGGGCCGAGCGTCGCATCGGCGGCTGTAGCCACGGCATGCGCCAGCGGATCAAGCTCGCCCAGTCGATCGCGCATGATCCTCGCGTATTGCTGCTCGACGAACCGCTCACGGGCATCGATCCCGGCGGCCGGCGCGAGATCAACGAACTCCTGCGGCAACTCGCCGTCGAGGGGCTGACGATCTTGGTCTCCAGCCATTTGCTCGGCGAAGTCGAGCAGCTTTGCGATCGCTTGGTCGTCGTCGCGCAGGGCCGGCTCATTGCGGAAGGCTCGCTCGCGGAATTGCGCAGGCTATTGGAAGACGAACCGTTGACGATTCGCTTGGAGTCGCCGCAGGCGCGCCGACTGGCGGCGTTGGTCGTTGCCTTGCCCGACACTTCGCATGTCGAGGTCCGTGAAGAAGCGATCACGTTACGCACGGCCAATCCATCGCGTTTCTTCGCTCAGTTGACCGAACTCGTCGCCTTGCATGAGCTCGATGTCGATCGCTTAGAGACGCTCGATGCCGGAGCGGAAGCGGTGTTTGGTTATTTGCAGCGGAGCACCTCATGAGAACGCTCCGCGCCTTCACGACCTTAACGCTTCTCTCGTTTCGCCGACTCTTCTGGTCGATCGGCACGCTCATGCTACTGTTTCCGCTCGCCGCCAGCGGACTGTTTATCACACGCCGCCATTACTTTTCGCGCTTCGATGCGGCGGGCACGTTTGATGTTCGATCGTTCAACGATTTCAGCGGCTTCCTGCTGACCGTATTCGCGGCGTTCCTCGTGCCGCTCTGTGCGCTTGCGTTCGGCACGGCGAGTCTCGGCGGCGATCGCGAAGATCGGACGCTGTTGTTTCTGTTGGTCCGTCCCTTGCCGCGCGGTTTGATTCTTGCGGCGAAGTTTCTTGCGACGTTGCCGCTCGTGCTCGGCTTTACTTGCGGGAGCTTTTGGATCTATTGCCGGCTTGCAGGACCCGTCGGCCAAGCGGCATACGGCGCATATCTGCCGGCCATCGTCTTTATGTCCGTGGCGTATGCGGCGTTGTTTTTATTGTTCTCGGTTTTATTCCGTCATCCCGCCATCGCCGCGCTCGTCTATGCGGCCTTCATGGAAGTCTTGTTGGGAAACATTCCCGGCATCATCAAGCGAGTCGCGATCAACTACTACGGTCGTTCGCTGATGTACGACGCCGGCGTCGAGCACGGCCTGACCGCACCCGACACGCAATGGTTCGACCCTCTCTCGGCGACCGATGCCCGCACGGCATTGCTCATGATCACGATCATCGCCTTGGCGCTCGCTTGGTTCGTATTCCGAACGCGCGAGTATGAAGAACAGCCGAATTAGCGCTCGGCCGTAGGTTCGATGGCGAAGTCCATCTCGATAGGAAGATGGTCGCTGCCGATGTCGGGTCCGACCCTCCGCCCGAGTACCCGTACTTCCGACGAGACGAGGAAGTGGTCGATCGTGATCCGGAGCGGCTGCGGCACGTTCGTCGGCCAGGTCGCTTGCAGGCCTTGGCCGAGGCGTGAATCGCGTAGCGTGGTTCTCGCCAGCAAGTCGGTGAAGTGCGGCGACCAACCGGTCGTGTTCAAATCGCCGGCGACGATGATCGGCCCGGTCGATTCCCACACCATCCGATTCAGAGCCGCGAGCGCTTGGTTGCGAGCCGCTGAATTGTGTGCGCCGGCCGGCGGCAACGGATGCACTCCGAAGATCTTCAACGACCGGTCGCCGATCGGAAGACGCGCTCGGACGATCGGCAACCCCGCCGCCTGATCGAACCGTGCTTCGTCCAACGGCCGTTTCGAGAGGAGCCCTACTCCGAAAGCATCGCTGCGCGAAAGAAAGTGCGACTCGGGATACTCCGGCTTCAACACTGCGAGCGCGGCTTTCCACTGGTCGGTCAATTCCAACAGCACGACGATGTCGGGCTTTACCGTCCGCACGTAGTCGACGACTTCGGCATGCGCTTGCGAGTGCGCGAAGAGGTTGATCGAGACGATGAGCAACCGCGGCGTGTCCGGCGGCATGGCGCCTTCGTCGGCGACAGGAAGATAATACGGCGCGATGAACCAGACGTTCACGAGCGCGAGCAGAATCGCAAATGCCGCCGGCCTGTATCGCAGACCGGCCAAATAACAAGCACCTAAGACCAACAGCGCCGCGGCATAGTGGGCCCGAAAATGGGTCGTCAGGTCTAGCAACCAATGCCATCGCGCCGCAAACGTGGCCGTGGTTGCGAACAAGCACAGTAACGTCGCGACACCGATCGCGAACCAAGCGAGCAGTCGAATGCTCGCGGCGATCGTTCTCGGTTGTGTCGCTTCGTGATCCGACATCCGACATTTCTCCTGCGCACCATTCGCTTTGAATCGCACTATTCTACGAACTATCGTTGCTCTCGAAATTGCAAAAGGGGATACTTTTCGTTCGGCTCTTCGGCCCATCTCGCAACGCCTTGAGGAACCTCGCACGATGCGCACCACTTGGACTTTTCATTCCGCCGGCCAATTTCTCTTCGGGCCCGGAGCCGTGAGGCAACTCGGCGACGAAGCACGCCGCTTGGGCCTGTCGCGGGTGTTCATCGTCACCGATCGGATATTAGTCGCCGCAGGCATCGCGGCTGCGGTGCTTAAGCCGCTCGAAGCGGCCGGCATCGCGTTCGAAGTGTTCGACGGCGGCGAGCCGGAGCCGTCGCTCGAACTGGCCGAAGTCGTGTTGGATCAGGCTCGCGCGTTTCGCCCCGACGGCATCATCGGTCTCGGCGGCGGCAGCAACATGGACTTGGCGAAGCTCGCCGCAGCGGTTCTCGCACATGGCGGCACCTCGCGCGATTACATCGGCGAAGATAAAATTCCCGGGCCGGTCTTGCCGCTGATCTGTATCCCGACGACGGCCGGCACCGGAAGCGAGGTGAGTGCTTCCTCGGTGATGACCGATAAGGCCGCGCAATTAAAGGTCGGCATTCTCAGCAACTACCTTCGGCCAAAGCTGGCTCTGGTCGATCCGGAACTCACGCTGTCGTGCCCGAAGAAAGTGACGGCCGATAGCGGTATCGATGCGCTGACGCATGCGATCGAAGCGTTCACGGCGGTCGACAACGCCGACTTTCCGCTTCCCGCCGGCGAGCGGTCGACCTACCAAGGCCGTCATCCGTTCGGAGACATGTTCGCCGAAAAAGCGATCGCGCTCGTCGGTCGGCATCTCGTCCGTGCTTGCGAAGCGCCGCACGATCTGGAAGCCCGCGAAGGGATGGCGCTCGCCGCGACCCTCGGCGGCATGGCGTTCTCCAACGTCGGCGTGGCAGTGGTGCATGCCTTAGAGTATCCCGTCGGCGGTGCGGTTCACTGCTCGCATGGAGCCGGCAACGGCTTATTGCTCCCTTACGTGATGCGCTACAACCTGCCGTATCGCCGGCGCGAGTTTGCCCGCATCGCGGAACTCTTGACCGGTGACGCGCACCAGCGCGGCGCCAGCGTCGACGAAGCGGCGGCGGCTGAAGCGGCGATCGCCGAGGTCGAGCGATTGCGCGCGGCGATCGGCATTCCGAACCGCTTACGCGAGATCGGCGCTCGACCTGACCAGCTTCGCGGCTTCGCGGAGAAAGCGTTCGGCGTCAAAAGAATTTTACGGGTCAATCCTCGCGTGCCGACGGTCGACGATCTCGAAGCGATCCTGCAAGCGGCGTATTAACCGGCTTATTCAACGACTTCGACGATGTTGAACCGGCCGCCTGTCGTAACGGTCGAAACGATCGTGCCGCCAGTGCTTTACGACCGTCGCGCGGGGAGTGCGAACTACAATTGTGCTGAGTTGCGACGGTCCGTATCTCGTTAAGGAATCCGTACGTTGGATTGGTTGCTGCCGTTTTTCATCGGTCTCGCGGTCATTGCTGCGATCGGTCACGGAATCTGGGTTCTGTGCGCCGCGATCCTGCGCGCGCTATTCACAGGTTCGTCCAACGAGCCGACGGCGGCTCCGTTTCCTGCGACGCCGAAGTACCCGGACCAATGCCCTGAATGCACGAAGCCGTTTCCGGGTCCGCGCGCGCGTTGCGATGTGTGCGGCTGGCCGAAGCAAACGCCACAGCCGGAAGAGAAGAAGCGGCTGGCATTGGAATCGCTTCGCCGTCGCGCGCTCGATTTTCGTCGCAAAGAATGGCTCGATCCGGAATCGTTTCACCTCATCATACGCTCGCTCGACGAATCGCTCCATCCGATCGTCGTAGCGCAAGAGGTCGTGGCGCAAGAGATAACGAAGCCCGTCGCCGATGTCGGCGCGAGCCCGATGGCGCCGCCTCCGGCGGAAACGATTCCGCTTGCGTCGGTCGACGAGGTCGCGCCGGCCGCCCCTCCGGTGGTGCCGGAGTTAACCCCTGCGCCGCCGATCGCTACGCCGCCGGTTCCTGACAAACCGAGCGAGCCGACTCACTCGACGTACGATGTCGCCGAGGTAACGGCACGTCGCGCCGCAGCCTTCGCCGCTTCGATGTTTCCTCCGCCGCGCAAAGCCGAAGCACCATCTTCTCCGGCGGCTTCGGCTCTTGCTTCTGCGCCGGCTGCTCCTCCGCCACCGGCCGTTCCGCATAAGCCGTTCTCCAAAATCTTCGCGTCGTTTCTCGAAGAGAAGAACATTCGCTGGGGGGAATTGATCGGCGGATTGCTCATCATCTGTTCGTCGATCGCGCTGGTGCTCAGCTTTTGGCAGCCGATCTCCGAGCGGCCGCTGCTGAAGTTCGGACTTTTCAACGGCGTCACGGCCGCGCTGTTCGGCATCGGGCTCTATGTCGAACGTCGCTGGCGGCTCCCGACGACGACGCACGGCATTCTGCTGATCGCCGTGTTGTTGGTACCTCTCAACTTCTTGGCGATCGCCGCCTTCACGCTCGAAACTCCGCCGACCGACGCACTAGCCATCGGCGGCGAGTTGCTTTCGATCGCCCTGTTTGCTTGGCTCACGGTCGCGGCCGGCAAGATCTTGGTCGGTCCGGCGGGTTGGCATCTCGCGGCGGGTGTCGTCGGTAGCTCAGCGCTCGAGCTGATCGTCCGCCGCTTCGCCGTGGCGGAGAGCTCGACGGAACTCCTGCTTGCGCTCGGCCTTCCTCCGGTGCTCTGCTTCGCGCTGCCGACCGCGATTTGGGCCCGACGTCTCGACCGCACGGCCGAAGCGACGAGCACCTTCGGCGAGGCCGAAGCGAATCAGTTATTTAAGATCGCCGGCACGACCCTCTTCGCCGCTCTCTTACCGATTTGTATTCTGCTCGCAAAGACCGGTCACGTCGCGACGACTCTCACGCGCATCGCGCCGCTCGTGAGCTTGTTCGGTGCTCCGCTCTTGGCCGTCGGGCTCGTCCTGTGGCGACGTTTGACCGTGCCCGACTTGATGAAGGAGCGGGTCGCAGGGACGGCGGTCGCGACGGCCGGAGCGATGGCGATGATCGCAGCCGTGGCGCTCGGTTGGCCGATGCCGGCCGGCATGTTTCCGACGGCGGTCATCAACGCCATCGTGTTCACTTGGGTTGCCGTGCGCTGCGGGATTCCCGCGGCGCATCTGCCGGCTGCACTTTGCCTCGCGGCGGCGTACCTGCTCGGGTTTCATGTCGTGCGCGGGGGAGTCGCTTGGTACGGCGACGATCCGCATGCAACGCTCGGCGTGCTGCTGTCCGCCATTAGCGGCACGGCGCTGGTCGTGCCCGCCGTGCTCTTCGCGCTTCCTGCGTTGCTGTTCGTCGCACGGCGAAGCGATGCCGAGAGCATGCCGCGGGCGTTCGCCAAGTGGTATGCCGCGGCCGGCGGTCTTACGGCCGTCGTCAGTACGGCGCTCGTGGGATACTTCGCGTTCGGCGTCTTGAACGACGACGCCTACGCAACTTGGGTCTTTGCAGTATACTCCGTCGGTATGATCGCGGCCGCGACGATTACCGGTCGCCAGTCGCTCGGATATCTCGGCTCGGCACTTGGTTGGGCCGCTTTGGTGCAGGGGATCTGCTTCCGCTACATCGGCTCATGGTCGCACGCCGAAGCCTGGAGCTACGCGCTGCTCGCGCACGCGACCATTTCGCTTATCGCGATGCGCTGGATCGCCGGTCGCGGCGGTATCGTACGAAGCGGTGCAGCACTTAGTCCTCAAGCTTACCAGGGCGCGGCGACTCCTCTCTTCGTCGGTGCCGTGTGGACGAGCGCGTTCGCCGTGCCGAGCCTTATGCTGATGGCATATACGGGGCAAACCTTGCCCGCTGCGATCGGCTTCGCTTGGCTTACGGCCGTGTGGGGCTTCATCGCATGGTGGGTTGCGTCTCCCGTTTCCTTTGCGTTCTTCCAAGCGGCGGGCTTCGTTGCCGCGATCGAAGGGAGCCACTTCGCGCTCCAGCGGCAAACGTGGTTCGATGAGCTTACTGGTTATCCGCGCATCCTCGACCCGCGCACTCTTGCCGTATATGGAATGACCGCTGCCGGGCTGTGCGGCATTTGGCTCGGCCTGCGGCTGCTGCGGCGAACTGCGGCGCGGCTGGTGAACGCTTCGGAAGTCACAGTCGATCGGGTCGTGCTCTGCGGATCGATCGGCCTCGTCGTAGCGCTCGCGTTCGCGGCGCTCTTGCCGGGAGTGTGCCAAGAACTCTCGCCGCAAAACAGCGCATCGTCGGCACACGGCAACGTGCCGCCGCTTGCGCAATTCGAGCTCTTCGGCATCCCGCATGCGTCGGCATACGGGCAGCACGTTTGGTTGTTCACGGCTCTCGTCGGCGCGGTTGTCGGGCTCGGCATGTGGGAACGCTTCGCGCGGCGCAAGCTACTCGCGCTCGTGATCGTGTCCGTCGCGGCTTCGATGTTGATCGCCGCTCGCTGGGAAACGGAAACGGCCGCTGCATCGGCATTGCGCTGGAGCGGCGTGCTGCTGTTTGGGCTCCTTTCATCGCCGCTGTGGTTCCGCGGGCCGACGCTCGCCGTCGTCGGACGCTGCCGTTGGCCGAAGTGGAACACGCGCGGGCCGAGCCTCGTTCGATTTCTGTTCGGCTGGTCGCTGGGGCTCTCGCTCTTGCCGTCCGTATTAGCGACCTCTTTCATGGTCTGGTCGGCGCTCGAACGCCGGCACGCGACGTTCGATCTGTCGGCCGCACTCGTTGCCGCGATCATCTTCGTCTTTATCGGGCTCGCGCTCTCCGTGCAACTGACCGCGATTCGGCGTCCGTTCGATGGTGCCGCCGAGCGAGTCGCCGGCAGGTCGTGGTCGCTGCTCGGTGCGCGGCTTTTGGTGCTGTCGGGCATGGCACCGTTGGCGGCGATCGTCGTTTCCGTTCTGTTCGAGGCGCTGCAAGCCTCGCCGATCGTAGGGCCTGATCCGGCATCGTGGTTCGTACGCATCGGCGTCGTGAATTCCTACGTGTTGCCGCTGCTGTTGTTGGCCTTGGCCTTCCTATTGCATGCGTTGACACGACGTTCGGCAGGCATCGCCTTCGCGGCGGCGTTGGTTTTGAATTTGGGTGCGACGGTCGGCTACTTGCTCATGCACGCCCCGACCGGCTTGCCGCTCGACGACGCGCTCTGGTTTCGCTTGGCTCATCTCAACGCTTCGGTATCGGCGCTATTCGCCCTGGCTTGGACGTTCTTCATTCTCGCGCGTCGCAAAGGATCGACCGACGAGGCCGGCGCCGCTTCCTGGCTCACGACGCAAACCGCACTCGCCGCGGCGATCTTCGCGCCGGCGATCGTCGGTCCGGTCGCGCAACTCTTCGCGGACCTTTATGGTCCGGCGAGCATGCCGAACATCGTCGCCGACCGCTGGGCTTGGGGCGCGTTTGCCCTCGTCCTTGCGGCTGCCGGGCTTTGGTTCCGCGCGGCGCGCGAACCGATTTCCGTGGCGGCCTGGAGCTTGTCGGCGCTCGGTGTCGTTTCGCTCGGTGCGCTGGCGACGATCCCGCATCTGACCGGCGATCTCGAAGCGTTCGATTTTCTCGTCGGTGGTTGGATTTTCGTCGCGTTCGCGCTCGTGGCAGGGGGCATCTGGGCCGAGCGACGGAGCTTGCCGTTCGGGCCGCCGCGCGCCGTCATCCATTGGGCGACGTTCGTCGGCACGGCAGCGTTTCTCGCCGCGCAGTTCGGGTTGATCTCGATCGCATTGCATCAGATTGCCCGCAGCACTTCGCCGGCGCCGCATGCTTTTCTGCTGAGCATGGCGTTCTTGTTCTCGGTCTTATGCATTTTGCTGGCGGCTTGGGGAGCGTCTCGCGCTCGACTCTATGTCGCGGCGTTCGCCCTCACATTCGGTGTGATGACCGTGTGGGTCGAAGGCCTCGGCCAACGTCTGTTCCCCGGCGGCTCCGATTGGATTGCCGCTTGCGTACAACTCATTAGCTGGTCGTTGCCGACGCCGCTGTGGCTCTTCATCGAACGACGATTCATCATCCCGCGCATCGGCGTCGATCGTCGATCGTGGTTAGGGGTTCTTTCACGCACGACCGGCGTGTTGACGTTGCTTGCGTTGATCTTCCTCGCTTGGATCGGACTTGCGGACGATCTCGACGGTGCGCCGCTAGAAATCGATTCGTTACTCTACGGCGCGGCGACGGTGAGCGTGCTCATTGCCGTTGCGACGTCGCTCTGGGATGCCGGAGCGAAGTACTCGGTTTTCGCTCTTTATGCGGCGGGGTTGACGACCGTCGGCGTTGCGCTTGATGCGTTCGATCTCGACGCGCGGACGCTGTTTTGGACCGGCACGATGTTCACTTCGGCGTATGCGCTAGGGACGAGCTATTTGTGGAGCCGACGAGCAGGGCTGCGCGTTTTGGCCGCGAAACTGCGCATGCCGCTCGAGAAGTGGAACGCAACCGGCGGCGCAACGACCGACGACGAATCGCTCGCCGGCCAGGGTTGGATGGTCGCGGCGAACTATGGTTTGTCGCTCCTCGTCGTGTTCGCAGCCTATCGCGTGATTCTCACGTTCGATTCGTTTGCGTCGCGATTCGGTGCGGCTCAAGCGGTGTTCGGTGTTGCCGTTGCCGTGGCGTTGCTGGCACGTGGGAGTCGACGAAGCTCGCTTCAAATACGAGCCCTGGAGCTCGGCTTGCTCGGTGCGATCGCCGTCGGTTGGGCGATCTTAGAGCCCGGCATGTCGGGCGAGTTCTTGAATCGAGCCGTCTTGGCGGTCACGTCGACGTCGTTGGTCATCGCGTTGTACGGGCTCGGATTCTCCAAGCTGTTGCGGCGAGAAAACGAATGGACCGCCGCCGCGCAGCGCTTGGTTCCGCGACTGATCGTGCTCGCGGCGTCGGGACTCGCCCTCGTGCTTGCGGCCGAGGTTTACGAAACGACGGAATACGGCCACGTGGAAATCGGCCCGACGGCGATCGGTGCGGTAGTCGTGGCGCTGGTCGGCTTAGTCGTCGCGGCGATCACGGCGGCGCTGATTCCGGGGCGTGATCCGCTCGGGCTCAGCGAGCGCGGTCGGATGGGATACGTGTACGGCGCGGAAGTGATCCTCGCGCTGTTGTTCTTGCACGTACGGTTGTCGATGCCGTGGTTGTTTACGGGATTCATGCTCCGCTATTGGCCGGTCGCGGTAATGGTCCTCGCGTTCGCCGGCGTCGGACTCGCAGAAGTGTTTCGCCGTCGCAAGCAAACCGTGTTGGCCGAACCGTTGGAGCGGACCGGCGCGTTCTTACCGTTGTTGCCCGTCTTCGGCTTCTGGGCCACGCAGACCGAGGTTCACTATTCGCTGTTGCTGCTCGCCGTCGGGCTGTTGTATTCGACGCTCGCCGTGATGCGTAAATCGTTCGGCTTCGGCATCCTCGCGGCGCTCGCGGCCAACGGCGGCCTGTGGTACTTCCTCGGCAATCAAGAAGGACTCGGTTGGTTGGAGCATCCGCAGATTTGGATTATCCCGCCGGCGCTCTGCGTGCTCATCGCTTCGCATTTGAATCGGAGCCGGCTGAAGGAAGAACAGATCAGCGCCTATCGCTACGGTTCGGCGGCGACGATCTACGTCGCTTCGACGGCCGATGTGTTTCTCAACGGCGTGGCGGAAGCTCCGCTGCTGCCGTTGTGGCTCGCCGGGTTGGCGATCGTCGGCATCTTCGCAGGGATCGCGCTGCGCGTGCGCGCGTTTCTTTTTCTCGGCACGGCGTTCCTCTTGCTGGCCCTGATGACGATCATCTGGCATGCCGCTTACGACTTGGAGCAGACGTGGATTTTCTACGTCGTCGGCATCGTCGCCGGCGTGTCGATCATCGCGCTGTTCGCCGTCTTCGAGAAGAAGCGGCACGAGATCTTAGGGATCGTCGAAAAGCTGCGCGAGTGGGATGCGTAGTAATTACATGTCCGTGGGGCGACGATAGGGGCGCCCCTCATCCGGCCTTCGGCCACCTTCTCCCGCGGGGAGAAGGGTTTGTGGGGGCTCTTGAAGGGCTGATATTACGGCAGTTTGGCGATGATCTCTAGGCAAAGGTCGCGAATGCGGGCTGGGTTGGCGTTGGGATTTTTCTTCTTCGCCTGACCGACGAAGGCGCCGGCCGCTTGCATCTTGCCGGCCTTTACGTCGGCGACGAGCCGTGGGTTCGCCGCCACGAGTTCTTCGCACAGGCTCACCAAGGCCGACTCGTCGACCTTCTCGATTCCCAGCGCGGACATCGCCGCCGCGGCGTTCTCGCCGTGGTCGAACATCCGCTGCAAGACTTCACGTCCGCGGCTGGTGTCGACGTCGCCGGCCTTCACTTTCAGCAGTAGCTCGGCCAGCGCCGCAGCGCGAACCGGGTAGCTCTCGATCGTCAGGTCGCGCTCGCTCATTACGCGCAGCACATCTTGCTGGAGCCAGTTCGAGGCCATCTTGCCGTCGCCGCACGCCGCGGCAACTTCCGTGAAGTAGTCGACGAACTTGCGCTCTTGGTTCACGATCACTTCGCTGTCGTACGGCGTGATGGCGTAGGTCGTTTCGAGGCGCGTGCGTAATTGAGCCGGGAGTTCGCCGAGCGTGCGGCGAACCTCTTCGATGCGCTCCGGCGAAACGGTGACGGGCACGAGATCAGGATCGGGAAAGTAGCGGTAGTCGCTCGATTCTTCTTTGGCGCGCTGGCTGCGAGTCACGCCGGCCGTGTCGTCCCAACCCCGGGTTTGCTTGAACACGCCCGGATCGCCGAGTTTTTTTCCCGTCTCTTGCCAGTCCGCGTATTGTCGTTCGGCTTCGTAGCCGATCGCCTTTTCGACGGCGCGGAAGCTATTCATATTCTTGATCTCGACGATCGGCGTCGCGATCTTTCCTGCCGGCGTATCGATGTGCAGGTTGACGTTCGCATCGACTCGCAGGCTGCCCTCTTGCATGTTGCAATCGGAGACACCGAGATAAGTGAGCAGCAGTTTCAATTCAGTAAGGTAAGCCTTCGCTTCGGCAGGCGAACGCATGTCGGGCTTCGTGACGATCTCGAGCAGCGGCGTGCCGGTTCGATTCAGATCGATCTTGCTATCGGCCTTACCGGCTTGCTCGTCGTGCATGCTTTTGCCGGCGTCTTCTTCCAGGTGTGCGCGGAAGATGCCGACGCGCTTCGTTTCGAATCGTCCTTTGGAGTCGCTGATTTCGAGATGGCCTTCGCTGCTGAACGGCAGATCGTATTGGCTGATCTGATACCCCTTCGGCAAGTCGGGGTAGTAATACTGCTTCCGGTCCCATTTGGTGAACGGCGCGATCGTGCAATTCAAGGCAAGCGCCGTTTGCAGGCCGAGGTCGAAAGCACGGCGGTTCATCACCGGCAGCGTCCCCGGGTTGCCGCTGCAGATCGGGCAGGTCTGCGTGTTCGGAGCCGCACCGAACTTCGTACTGCAGGAGCAGAAGAGTTTCGTACGGGTTTGCAGTTGAACGTGCGTTTCCAGGCCGATGACGATCGTGTATTTTTCGGACGACATAAGTTTTGAGCTTCGCGAAAGATCGCCGGAAGAGGAAAGCGAGGCTAGAGCTTCGGCCGGCGCTGGTGCCAGTCCGTGGCCGTTTGAAACATGTGCGCAGCCCTTAAGAGCTTGTCTTCGGCGAGCGGTGGGCATTGCAACTGAAGGCCGATCGGAAGCCCCGCAGGGCTCGCGCCGCAGGGGATCGAGATGCCGCCGACGCCGGCGAGATTCGCGCTCACGGTATAAAGGTCGACTAAGTACATCGCCATCGGATCGGCGACCTTCTCGCCGATCTTAAACGCCGGCGACGTCGTCACCGGGCCGGCGATCAGGTCGACTTGCCGGAAGGCCTCGTCGTAGTCTTGGCGGATCAGCCTGCGCACCTTAAGCGCCTTCAGATAATAGGCATCGTAGTAGCCGGCCGAGAGAGCGTAGGTGCCGAGCATGACGCGGCGCTTCACTTCCGGACCGAACCCTTCTGCGCGACTCTTCCGATAGAGCCGGACGAGCGAGGTATCCAGCTGCTCGGCTTCTCGCTTGCGTCCCGCCGCCAGAAGTTCTTTCCGTTCGGCATCGAGCTCGGCGACGAGCTTCGCTTCGTCGGTGCGCCGGCCGTAGTGCACGCCGTCGTAGCGGGCCAAATTGCTCGACGCTTCGCACGGCGCGATGATGTAGTACACGGCGACGCCGTACTTCGCGTGCGGAAACGAAATCTCTTTGACCTTCGCGCCGAGCGATTCATACACCTTGATCGCCTCGCGCACGGCCCGTTCGACGTCGCCGTCGAGCCCGGCGGCAAAGTGCTCGCGCACTAGGCCGAGCGTGAGTCCTTGAAGGGGCTCGCGAACCGTTTCGGTGTAACGTGGAGCAGGCTCGGCGATGCAGGTCGAGTCGAGCGGGTCGGGACCCGCGATCGTTTCCAACAGCAGCGCGGCATCTTCGGCCGTGCGCGTCATGGGCCCGGCCTGATCCAAGCTGCTGGCGAAGGCGATGAGCCCATGCCGACTGACTCGCCCGTAGGTCGGCTTCAGGCCTGTGATGCCGCAGTGAGCGGCCGGTTGGCGGATCGAGCCGCCGGTATCGGTGCCGATCGAAAGGCACGCCATGTCGGCAGCGACGCACGCCGCCGCACCGCCGCTCGAGCCGCCGGGGGTGCGTGTGAGATCCCAAGGGTTTTGCGTCTTGCCGAGGGCTGAGTTTTCCGTCGAGCCTCCCATGGCGAACTCGTCCATGTTCGTCCGACCGAGCAGCACCGCATCGGCCGATTTCAACCGCGCGACGATCGTGGAGTCGTACGGCGCGCGATAGTCGGCGAGCATCTTCGAGCCGCAAGTCGCGAGATCGCCCTGCGAGCAAAGCAAATCTTTTACGGCCACCGGCAGGCCCGCGAGCTTGCCGAGCTTTTCGCCTGACTTGCGTCGAGCGTCGATCGCGCGGGCTTGTGCGAGGGCTCCGTCGACATCGACCCGGAGAAACGCGCCGACCTTAGGGTCGATCGCTGCGATGCGCTCGGCGTAGGCTTTCGTCAGTTCTTCGGACGAAACTTTTCCGGAGTGGAGAAGCCCGAGAAGTTCGGTCGCCGTTTGTTCGTGCAGAGCCACGGGATTGCGCTTTCTGTGCAGAAACGCCGCGGCAGGCTATTCACCAAGCACGGCGGGGACCAAATAGAATTCGCCGTCGGAATGGGGCGCGTTGGCGAGCAAGGCGGCTCGCTCGGCCAGGGCGCGTTCCCCGGAGTCGGCGTCGTCGCTCGACCTCGGCACGTCGTCGCGGAAGACGTTAGCCGTCGGCAAGGCATGCGCCATCGGTTCGACGTCGTCGGTGTCGAGCTCTTTGAGTTGTTCGACGTAGCCGACGACGGCCGTGAGCTGCGTCGTCAGAAGATCGAGCTCCGCCGGCGTCAGCGATAGGCGGGCCAGAAGCGAAACCTTTTCGACGTCGTTTCTAGTGAGGCTCATACGCAGCTACGCTCAAACGGCGTCGTTCAAACCCAAGCTTGCCTTACTTGGTCGGCTTGCCGCCCTTGGCTTTGTCGGCGGGCTTCTTATCGACGCCCTTCTTTTCGGTCGCCTTGGCGGCTGCCGGGGCCTTCCCCTTGGCGTCGACTTTCTTGACGTCGGCCTTTTTCGAGTCGGTCTTCTTGATGCTCTCTTGCTGAGCAGGCAAGCGGAACGGCTTCGCCTTGACGAGCTTCGTTACCATGCCGCTGCGGATGCATTGCGTGCAGACGAGGACGGTCTTATTCGTGCCGTTCTCGGTAACGTGGAGCCGTTGCAGGTTCGGCTTGAACGTGCGGCGCGTGATGCCGGTGACTTTCGTACCGACGCCCCCCAAATACTTCGCCTTACCGCGGATCGTCACTTGGTTACCGACGCGGGGGCCTTTCCCGCAAACATTGCACACGCGAGCCATCGCCGTACTCTCCGAGTCGTTCAACTTCAAAATTCTGGAAACCGCCAGTATAGCCGAATGCGTTTCGGCTGCAAGGCGGGTCGAAATCGAACCCGACGTCCCGATCTATACCTGCCGGGACCTGCCGGGCGATGGGGAGAAATCCGCGATTCCGTGCCTGAAATGAAGGCTTTTCGCGGCGTCGCAGAGCATTATCCGATCGTCAACGATTCTCCCGATTGTTAAGCTGGCAAAAGCGTTTCCCTTCTTCGCTGAATCATCACTAGGTGCGGCATGTCGTCCTTACTTTGCGGCGTTCTTTGTTTGCTGGCGGCCGGGCCTGAGCTTCAGCCTAAGCTCGCACCGGCCGTGCAGTTGCACTACCAAGGGACCGTCGCCCAGGTCGAGCGCGATAGCTCGGCCCGAACCGCGAGCAAGCAATTCGACCTCACGCTCCTGATCACTTCCTACAGCCCGGACGCGACCGACTATTACTGGCTGCTCGACGAACGGGGCCAAGGGAATTTCAGTTGGACCGAGCATTTCGGCCGCTGGTCGCAGAACACCGAGGGAGCCGTCGGCGATCGGCAAGGGCCCGCGCTGCTCTACGACTACGGCGACGGCAAGCATGTGATCTCGCTCTCCGCGCCGCGCTTCCTCTTGGCCGACGGAGCCGAGGTCGGCACGAAATGGACGAAGGCCGACATCGACTACGAGGTCGCGAAAGCGCAGGCGATCGAAGGGCGTGCAACCTGGGTCGTCGAATCGCGGAACCAGTTCGGCCCGATCAGTCGTATGTGGGTCGACCAAGCCACGCAACTCATCTTGCAACAAGAAGAGCGCGTCTTCATGAACCAGGGAACCGAATACCGCTTGGCGCTGAAGCTCGCCGACGTCGAAGTCGCGGACGAGGCGGAGTTTCGAAAAAGAAGCGATGCCTACGCGGCGCTCGTCGCGCTGCGCGGCAAGCTCAAGCGGCCTGCACGCACGACCGACGAGCAACTCACGGCCGAGCAATTGAAGCTATTGGAAGCGAATCTTCCGGCGGCGAAGTCGGCCGTCGACGATGGGGCCCTGGCGCGCATCGTCGGCTCGGCCGAGCGCGATCTTAAGCAACAGACGGGCCGGAACCAAGCGCTCGACGAGATCATCGCCAAGCAGCTCGGCCGCAAAGTGGAATCGTTTCGACTCTCGGGCCTCGACGGTGCTGCGCTAGCCGATACCGACCTCGACGACAAAGTCACGGTGCTGCACTTTTGGGACTATCGCGACGAACCGCTCAAGGAGCCGTACGGGCAGGTCGGCTACTTGGAGTTTCTCTACGCGAAGCATCGCGAAGCGGGTTTGAGAGTCGCCGGCATCGCGGTCGACGGCCGCTTCCAGCAACCGGCCACGACGAAGCTCGCGGCGGCCAGTGTGCGCAAGTTGAAGAACTTTATGAACCTCAGCTACCCGATCGTCTTCGACGGGGGCGACCTGATCCGGCAGTTCGGCGACCCGCGCCTCGTCGGCGGCCACTTGCCGCTGTTCGTCGTGATCGGTCCGGATGGCAAGATCGTGCACTATAAGGTCGGCCACTACGCGCTCGACCGCGATGCCGGCTTAAAGGAATTGGATGCCGCGGTGAGGAAGTTGCTTAAGCCGGAAGACTCGAAGTAGTCGAACCGGTTCTTTTCCTGGCGCGACTTCGCTGCTGCATGCAACGCGCTAGCCGCTTTGAGAATCTCTTAGCGCGGCGCCGGTCGATGCGCGCGAAGAAGCCGACCCGATTGGCAAGTTTCGCCGTAATACGCTATCTTGTCGGGCTTGGGATGGAGTCTTGCGATGGAGCGAGATCAGCTACGAACATACGTGTTCCGTTTTCGGTAAAGGATTGTGCCATGAAGACGTTCGGGACTGGGATGGCGATCGCGTGCTTGGCACTTGCGGTCGGGTGCGGTAAGAGCGATCCGGCGGCGTCGAAGGAAGGGTCGGCCGGAGCGTTGGCCGCGGCTGCCGATAAGCCGGACGTCTACGTGCAGGCGCTGCTCGACTCGATCGAAGCAGGCGACTCGAAGGCTGTGTGGAACGGCCTGCCCGCGAAATACCAAGCCGACGTGAAGGCGATCAAAAATGAATTCGCCGGCAAGGTGGATCCTGAAGTTTGGAGCAAAGGCTTCGTCGTCGCCGACAAGCTCGCGCAAACGCTGAAGACGAAGAAAGAATATCTGCTCGGGAGCCCGCTGCTGGCGGGTGCGCCTCCGCCCGTCGTCGAGTCGCTCAAGAACAATTGGGACACGATCACGGCGATGGTCGACTCCGTCGCACAGTCGGAAATCAAAACCGTCGATGGCCTGAAAGCGATCGATCCGGGGAAGTTTCTTGAAGTGACGGGCAATAAGCTGTTGGTCGGCGGCATGAAGATCGCCGAGACGACGAGCCCGGAAGCGGCCGGCGAAATCAATAAGGTTCGCAAGGCGAAGGTGTCGCTCGTGAAGGTCGAAGGGGACAAGGCGACCCTTAAAGTCGAGACCGAAGGAGAGCCACCGAAAGACGACGTCGTCTTCAAGAAGATCGACGGCAAGTGGCTTCCGGGCGAGATGGTCGACGGCTGGGACAAGCAAGTCGCCGCGATGAAGGGGGAGCTCGCCGAGATGAAAATCACGCCGGAGCAAAAGGCCCAATATCTGCAAGGGATCGGTATGGCCGAGGCCACGATCGACGGCTTGCTCGGGGCGAAAGATCAGGCCTCGTTCAACGGTCAGCTAAGCGCCGTGATGATGATGGCCTCGATGTTCGGCGGCTTGGGTGGCCCACCGCCGGATGCCTTGGGTTCGCCCGGCACTCCCGGCGGCGTTCCGGTCGGCGGGCCGGAAATGAAACTCGGCGGCCCAGGAAGCTTTCCACCGCCGGGAAGTCTGCCGAAGCCGAGCGGCACGATCGTTTCGCCGACGTTGCCGAGCACCGGCCCGACGCTGACGATTCCCGAGCCGAAGTTGCCGGCGCCGAAGTAGTTTGCGGATGAGTTTTTCGTGAGCTGCCCTCCTCTATGAGGGGACGGCAAGATTTTTATCGTCGATCGAGCGATCTTTTTCGGCTCGTCGGCGTACGCTAATAGTCGCCGCCGCCCGGCTACGGTAACGTGAGGGCGCGCTTGCATCGCCCCCAGCTGGATTTGCTTCTCCACTTCTCTCTATAGTTGTTAAGGAATGCGTATATGAAGATGTTGTTGGTTCGGTTGACCGCCATCGCGGTCTTGTTCGCCGGCATGCTCGGCAGCGTCGCTCCGGCGACTGCCGCCGAAGCACCGGACGTCTATTTTCAGAAATTGCTGCACGATGTCGGAGCCGGCAACGGCGCGGCGCTCTGGAAGGCTCTTCCGGAAGATTACCAAGGCGACGTCGAAGACCTCGTCGAAGAATTCGCGAAGAAGATGGACGCCGAGATTTGGGACGGCGGATTCAAGACGATCGCCAAGCTCGCCAAGGTCTTGAAGGAAAAGAAAGAATTCGTATTCGGCTCGGAATTGCTGAAGGGAGCCCCGGCGAAACAAAAAGAAGAAGTCCAGAAGAACTGGGATGCGATTGTCGAAGCGTTGCAAACGACCGCCACGTCGGACATCAGCACGCTCGCCGGCGTGAAGGAGCTCGACCTCGAAGAGTTCTTCGAAGAAGCGGGCAATAAGGTCGTCGGCGGCGTGTTGAAGGCTTCGGAGAATTCCAATCCGGATGCCGCCGCAGGGATCGAAAAGTTCCGTAAGGCCAAGGTCACGCTCGTCAGCACCGAAGGAGACGATGCGGTCTTGAAGCTTGAAACCGAAGGAGAAAAGCCGAAGGATCAGAAGTTTACCCGCGTCGACGGCAAATGGCTGCCGGCGGAACTGGTCGAAGGTTGGGACGACGGCATCGAAAAGGCCAAGGCCCAACTCGCCGCGTTGAAGATCGCGCCGGAACAAAAGGCGCAAGTCATGCAGATCATGACCGTCGTCGATGGCTTGCTCGATCGTCTGTTGGCCGCGAAGGACCAAGCAGCGTTCGACAAGGAAATCCAAGGGATGATGGCGTTCCTGCCGATGTTCGGCGCAGGCCCTCCGGGCGGTGCTGCTCCGGCCGCTCCAGCTGCTCCGAAGTCCAGCCCGTAAGCGGTTCCCTTCGTCGGAAGAAACAACCAGGGCCGCGACCTCGCTTAGGCGAAGTCGCGGCCCTTATTTTTTGGAGCAAACTTAAGCTGCCGACGTTTGCACGGCGGACGCACGCTACTTCATCGCCGCGACGGGCATCCCTTCCGGCGGTGTGAAATTGAAGTTGCGGCTTTGGCTGAAGAACTCGACCGGGTTGTCGTACACGATCTTGCGAATCAGCGATTCCGGGTGCCCGCGACGACGCATCGCCATGATGAAGTCGGGCACGGCGGTCGGCTTCGAGGGACCCCAATCGCCGGCCGAGTTGACCATCAGGCGTTCGGGTCCGTAAAGCTCGACCATATCGACGGCTCGCTCCGGCGTGCATTTACTGACGGGATAGAGGGTCATGCCGGCCCAGAAGCCTTCTTCGAGCACCATGCGAACCGTGTGTTCTTCGACATGGTCGACCAAGACGCGGTCGTGCTGCAAACGACGATCGTCGCAGAGCATGTCGACGATCATGCTCGTCCCTTTGAACTTGTCTTCCAAGTGGGGCGTGTGAATCAGAATTTGCTCGCCTCGCTTGGCCGCGAGGTCGAGGTGTTCGAGAAACACGATCGATTCGTTCTTCGTGTTCTTATTCAGGCCGATCTCGCCGACCCCCAAGACGCCGGGCATGTCGAGAAACTCCGGCATCATCGCGATCACTTCGCGCGATAGCTTGACGTTCTCCGCTTCCTTGGCGTTGATGCACATCCAGGTGAAGTGCTGCAGGTGGTACCAGCCGGCGCGCTTCGGCTCGAACGATGTGAGCTGGCGAAAGTAGTCGCGGAAACCGTCGACGCTGCCGCGATCGTAACCGGCCCAGAACGCCGGCTCGCTCATGGCGACGCAGCCCATCTTTGCGAGCGTTTCGTAGTCGTCGGTCGTACGGGAGACCATGTGAATGTGCGGATCGATGTAATACATAATTGCCGGCGTACGGGAGTAAGCGGGATCGGGTTTTGAGGGATGGAAATCGAGCGAGAGCGCCACGAAGAGGCACCGCAGCGGGGGGCTACAGCTCCCACTTCTTGCGCCAAGCTTCATCGTACGGCAAGGAAAAGAGCAATTGCACTTGCTCGGCCCGCTTGGCGCCGACGGCGTCGAGGGCCGTAAGTCCTTGATGGATCTGCTTCATGCGCGGGTCGTCGGTAACGCTGCCGTCGGCTCGTTCGAGGCGGTCGAGACAGGCGGCGAGCTCCAAGATTTTGGCCCGAACTTCGAGGAAGTCGCGGTTGAGGATTTGGGGCGCGGTGAGCGGAATCGGCAGCATATCGGTTCCTCGACGGCACAAGGCGGGGAGCGGCGGCGGGAGTTCGGTCGGTTTCTTTAGTCAGTTTCCGCCGGAGAGCCCCCGAAATCAAGCGATGCCGGCGTTTTCGATCCCCCTTCGACTCGGATTAACCACATCATGAGAAAATTTCCGAACCTTTAACGGGTCTTTAAGTCGATGACGAGGGAAGATACGCCCTGTTAGCGGGATGCTGGGAGCTCCGTGTGACCGTCGGTTTACAGGCCACTTTCCAACTGCTGTCGAAGACGGAAAACGAAGCGGCGGTCCCGCTTCTTTTGGCCGCGTTGGATTCCCCTGCGCCGCGCATCCAGTTGGCGGCCGTGCGTGCGATTCTCGAACGTCGTTCGCCGGCCGGCTTACGCGAGTTGGTTCGACGTCGTAGCTCGATCGACGAGGCTTGGAAAAAAATCATCCAAGACTATCCCGGCAGGTTACTGCCGGCCATGCGCGACGCCGTACTCAGCTCCGACCCGGTACTTGCGCAAGACGGCTGTCTCGTCGCTCGCATGTTTCGCGAATACGACCTGATTCCGACGTTGATCTTGGCTTTGGAAGACGATGCGAATCCGAACCGCGATGCGGCAGCCGCGGCTTTGACCGACTTGGCGGACGAGTTGTATCAAGATCTCGCTTCGATCCGGGAAGATCGTCGTCGTCGCGATCCGCAAATCTCGCGACGCAACGCTACCACGGCGCTCGAAGCGTCGCTCCAGCGCTACGGCCGGCATCATCGAATCGAACCGGTCGAGGCATTTCTGCAATTGGCGACGCGCGACAACGCCGAGCTCGGACGCATTCTGGCCGACCCTCGCGCTTCGATTTTCACCGCCATGCTGCAAGTGATGCACGGCAGCGAACGGCCCGGCGTAATTCGCCTTTTGCTCGGCTTTCTCGATGACGTCCGTCCTCCGTCGGCCGGGCTTACCTCGCTCTTTCGCCGTACCGATCGTCGCACGATCGATAACTTGCTGAAGAAAATCGGCAGCGAGCCGAGCTTGATTGCGCGGGCGAATCTGAAGCAAGTCGAAACGATCGCATGGCTTTCCGATCACGCATTGCTCGAGAAGCTGGACGCGGCTCAGCAACATAGCGTCGTGAAGATGACGGTTCTTTCCGGCCTGCGGCGCGGCGATATTCTCACCGTCTTGGAATACTTCGTCTCGCACGGCAAGCCGACCGGCCGCCGAGCCGCGGTACAGGCACTGACCGAATACACCGGCGCCGACGTCAACACGATGGTGTTGCGAGCGCTGCGCGATGAAGATCCGCAGACCAAAGCACACGCGCTCGGACAACTCCGCCGACGAGGCATTCCCGGGGCTCTGACGACGCTGATCGACTCGCTCGACAGCGAACATCGCCCGATCTGCGAAGCGGCTCGCGCCAATTTGGAAGAGTTCAGCTTCCGTCGCTTTCTTCCCGCTTTCGAGCTGTTGGAGGAAGACGTTCGGCGGACGACCGGCGGCTTGGTGAAGCGGGTCGATCTCACGACAGCGGCCCAGTTGCGCGAAGAAATGGAATCGCCGCAAGGAAAGCGACGGATGCGGGCCCTGAAGATCGTTATGGCGCTCGACATGGTTGCCGAGATGCAAGCCGACGTCATCGCGCGCGCCTCGGACGACGATCACCTCGTCCGGGTCGAAGCGGTGCGAGTATTGTCGATGGCCCATTCGCTCGACGCGCTCGCCGTGCTGCAAGAGTTGCAAAGCGACTCCAGCTTCGCCGTGCGCGAAGCGGTCGCCGGGGCGCTGGAGCAATACGTCGTTGCACCAGCGAAAACACAGCCGGTCAATTCCGTCGGTCCCGTTGGTGGACTGCCGATCGCACCGGCTGCGCCGATCGAGGGTTCCACGTTTTCGCCGCTTGGTGCGCCCGTGAACCCGAACGCGTTCGGTGGCTTGCCGCCCGGAGGTTCCTATGTCGGGTAACATGTCGATCGCGTTCTGCGGCCTCGATTTTTTCTCGCCGCTCTTCGCGGAAAAGAACCTGTTTCAACGCTTAGGAGATCGCTTCCGATTCGAAGACGCGCAGCTCGACACCGGTGACCTAGTCGCAGCCGTTTCGATCGTCGCGGTCGGGGCGGCGACGGTTTGGTTGATGGCTTCCTATTTGCGCCGCTCGGAACGCCCGAAGGCGATCGACAATCCCCGGAAGCTATTCAACGAGCTTTGCCAAACGCATCACTTGGAGCGACACGAATGGGCGTTCTTGCGCTCGATCGCCGACGAGATGCAGTTGGAGACCCCGTCGCTGCTGTTCATCGATCCGGGATTGCTCGACGCGGCGATCCTCGACGCCCGCTGGGTCGAAGAGTCGGCGGACTTATGCCGATTCCGCGAAACGATCTTCGGCGAAGAAAGCCCACCGGCGCAAACGACCGAGGGCGTACCGGCAGCCGTTTAAGGAGACCGGTTCAAGCCGGTGAGCGGCAGCTTGGCGATTCGCTTAGTACGCGCTGCCGGCAGCGGCGGGCGGACGACGAAGCTTGAAGACGTCCGACACGCTGCCCGGCGATACCGGTGCGCCGCCATCGGGCCGTTCCGTAGAGCGGAGGTTGTTGGAACCGCCGCCGAACTGCACGGTGCGAGCTTCGCGCTTGAAGCCGATCTGATCGAAGAAGACCGCCATCGGAACGCGTTGCACGCCGAGCCGCTCCGCTTCATCGACGACCCGCTTATAGGCCTCGGCCCCGGCTTTGTCGGCCGGTACGGTGCCGAGCACCAGGTAACGCGTCTCGATCGTCAGCGCACCCTTCAACTCACCGTTCACGATTTCGGAATCGATTTGTCCGCCGGCGCGAGCGACGAGTGCGCGAACTTGATCCATGTCGTCGGAGCCGTTGCCGTCGAGATCGATTTTTCCGGCGAATGCGAAGCGGGTCAGCTGGCCCGGCTCCCAAAGGCTCGTGAAGATGTTGTCGCCGATAAGGATCGGCGTGCGAAGATCGTCTTCGACGATCCGGGCTTCGGCTAAATGGTCGCCGAGGAGCTCGATGACTTCGATCTTCGCCTTCGGAGGAACCTTGCTTCCGGCCGGAATTCCTTGCGCCTGCACGCTGAACGAGAGGTTCTTCGGCAAGTTGTCGTAGTTTCCGAGGTTGATCCAAACCGTGCGAGCCGTCGGGTTGATGCGCGTGATTTGGCCGTCGTAGGTCGCGGCATACTGCCGGTCGTTGATCTTGCTGATGAATTCGTTCTTGATCTTGAGAGCGTCGCCGACCTGCACGATGGCGACTTCCTTATCGTCGATCGTCTTTTGCATCGTGGCGCGAAGTTCGTTGATCTCTTTGTTCTTCGCCTCGGCGACCGTCGTGGCTTCCAATTGATAACGCTTGACGTCTTCTTCCGCTTTCGTGAGCTTCGTTTGGATGTCGACCTTCTCTTTGTCCACCTTCTCGGCTTGCATCTTGAATTGATCGACCTGGGCTTGGTAGGTCGCTTCGAGAGCCGACTTTTGCTTCTCGACGGCCGCTACGCGGATCTTTTCTTCATCGAGCGAAGCATTGCGCTGCTCGAGTACGGTGATCGCCGCGGCCAAGCTTTCGGAGTAGGTCGCCGTGTTTGCTTCGGCGGAAATGGTTTTCAGGCGATCGCCGTAGCGCTTCAGATCGGCTTGGTACTTCGCTTTGATTTCAGCCACGTCGAAGCGGGTATCCGACGCTTTTTCCTTCATCGGGAAGAGAATGTCCTTAACCTCGTTCAACTCCCCCTGAACGGCAAAGAAGGATTCTTCGTTACTCTTGGCGACTTTGTCGGCCTTCTCGTAACGCTGCGTCATTTCGCCGGCTTCTTTTACGAAAATCACGGCCGTCGCCATCGAGATCACCGTGAGGATCACGAAGATGATCACCGCGACCGTCATGCCTTGATTCTGGTTGCTGGCCATAGCGTTGAATCCTGAACCGCGAAGGAGATGGTAGAGCTACGATCCGACGACGGGTGAGAACCCCTAGCCGAATCGGATTAATGACTTATTTTGCGCAATCGGAAGAAATGGTAACGACGACTGTCCGTTCGGGAACGAGCAACGCAAGACGAGGGGCGTCGGAACACATTCCGCCGCAATCATCCTCGGCAAAGCAAAACCCGTTCCTGATCCTTTGCCGCGACGTTACGAAAATTCGTAAACTTAAGTTTAAGCAGGGTGTTAGGACCGGTCAAAACAAATGTGGGTTGAAAACAACCGCCGGGCAAACGATGCCGAAAAGCGACAGGGTAGGGGGCTTCGAAGCGACGCCTGACCGCTAGGTTGACAGTCGCTTTCCCGTCCCCATACGATGCGCCGAACCGCCCCTTCCCGAGCCAAAAGGATTTCTCCCCCGCATGCCCCCCAGGAAACCGACGAATCGCAAGGATCAATCGCTACTACCGGGCATGGACGAGCCGGTCGCAGCGGCCTCGTCGGTAGCTTCGGCGGCCGATTCCGGCGCTTTCCCCTTTTCCTTACCATCAGACCATAGCTCACCGGCCACGGCAGGGAACACGGAAAACGACGCAACCGTCGAGGAAGAACGACTCCCGCTCGGCACTCCCCCCGACCTGACAGGGAAAACGGTCTGGGTCGTTGACGCGAATTCGCTAATCTTCCAGGTATTCCATGCGATTCCCGAGATGACGAGCCCCCGCGGGGAGCCCGTTAATGCGCTGTTCGGGTTCACGCGCGATTTGCTGTACCTGCTGGAAGTGAAGAAGCCCGACTATCTGTTTTGCGCATTCGATCGCCCGGAGCCGACGTTCCGACACCTGTTGTACGACGCCTATAAATCGACTCGCTCGGAAACGCCGCTCGAGCTGAGCCCGCAATTTCCGCACATCCGACGGATGGCCGAAGCGCTGCGAATTCCGATCGTCGAGGAGCCCTCGTTCGAGGCCGACGACGTGTTGGCGACCTTGGCGCGCATCACGGAAGAGCAGGGGGGGGAGTGCTTCCTGGTGACCGGCGACAAAGATGCTCGCCAGTTGCTCAGCGAGCGCGTGAAGATTTTCAACGTCCGTAAGAACTCGACGTACGACGCCGCGGCACTGCTCGTCGATTGGGGTGTCCGGCCGGATCAAGTGGTCGACTTCCAAGCGCTGGTGGGAGATTCGGTCGATGCGGTGCCGGGCGTACCGCAGATCGGTCCGAAAGCGGCGAAAGAACTGTTGGATAAGTTCGACACTCTCGACGGCGTCTACGCACGGGTCGAAGAGATCACGGCCGCTGCGCGGAAGCGAACCTTGATCGAGCATCGCGACAAAGCGTTCTTAAGCCGCGATCTCGTGCGCCTCGAAAAGCACATGACGTTGCCGATCGATTGGAACAGGGCGAGGTGGCGCGGGATCGATCGAGAGGCGAGCGTTGCGCTTTGCACGGAGTTCGGCTTCCATCGCATCACGGACCAGATGCGAAAAATGCCGGCCGCTTCGATCGGGCATTCGCCGGTGCCGACCGCTCCCGCATGGAAGGCCGACTATCGAACCGTGGCGACGCTCGAAGATCTGCAGGCTCTCGTCGCCGAGATGCGGAAGCAGCATCGCTTGTCGGTCGATACGGAAACGACAAGCGTCGTGCCGACTCGGGCGGAGATCGTCGGCTATAGCTTCGCTTGGGAGCCGGGCATCGCGTACTACGTTCCCGTGCGTGCGCCGGAAGGAGAGCCCCGGATCGATCCGATCGCGGCGGCCGATCTTTTGCGACCGGTCTTGGAAGACCCGAACATCCGCAAGGTCGGGCAGAATCTCAAGTACGATCAGATCGTGTTGCACGGCGCAGGCATCGCGATGCAAGGAGTCGAGTTCGATACGCTCATCGCCGCTTATTTGCTAGACGCCGGCGAGCGCAATCATAATCTCGACGAGCTTGCCCAGCGCCATTTGAATCATACGAATATCACGATCGAGAGCTTGATCGGCACCGGCAAGAATCAGAAACGGATGGACGAAGTGCCGGTTCCGCTGATCGAGAAGTACGCGGCCGAAGATGCCGACGTCGCCCTGCGATTGGTCGAGAAGCTCGAACCGAAACTCGCCGAAGATGGGTTGGAGCCGCTGTTCCACACGGTCGAAATGCCGCTCGTGGAAGTGTTGGTCGATCTCGAACGAACAGGAGTGAAGGTCGATGTGGCGCGCCTGGCAACCTTGAGCGAACATTTCACCGCCGAGATTGCGCGCTTGGAGCAAGAAGTGTTTGCGATCGCCGGCAAGCAGTTCAATATCGCTTCTCCGAAGCAACTGGCCGAAGTGTTGTTCGTCGAACAAAAGCTGCCGATCCTCGCGAAGACTAAGACCGGTCCGAGCACCGATGCCGACGTGCTGGAAGAGTTGGCGCTGCAACATCCGTTGCCGGCGAAGATCATCGAGTTTCGGCAGTTCTCGAAGCTCAAAGGAACCTATGTCGACGCGCTGCCGCTGTTGGTGAATCCCGCGACCGGCCGCGTTCATTGCTCGCTGCATCAAGCCGTAGCCGCGACGGGCCGGCTATCGTCGAGCGATCCCAACTTGCAGAACATTCCGATCCGGACCGACGAAGGCCGGCGAATCCGTTCCGCGTTTCTGCCGGGGCACGACGGCTGGTCGCTCGTCTCGGCCGACTACTCGCAGATCGAGTTGCGATTGCTTGCGCATTGCTCGGAAGATCCCGGCATGTTGGCTTCGTTCGCAGCCGGCGAAGATATTCATACGCGAGTTGCAAGTCAGGTGTACGGCGTGCCGCTCGAAGAAGTCACGCGCGCGCAGCGCGGCATGGCGAAGACCGTCAACTTCGGCATTCTCTACGGTCAGAGCGCGTTCGGCTTATCGAAGGTGCTAGGCATTCCGCAAGAAGAAGCGGCCCGATTCATCGAAGGCTATTTCGCGCAGTATCCCGGTGTCGAGCGGTTCATGATGGCGCTCTTGGTGGAGTGCGCCGAGCGCGGTTACGTCACGACGCTGCTCGGTCGGCGTCGCGCGATCCGCGGGATTCGCGCCGAGAAGTTGGCGCTCGGTGGTTCGCGACAACGGAACCTCGCCGAACGAACCGCGATCAACACCGTGATCCAAGGTTCGGCCGCCGACTTGATCAAGCAGGCGATGATCCATGTCTATCGACGGATCAAGCAGGAACTTCCTAAGTCGCGGATGTTGCTTCAGATTCATGATGAACTACTCTTTGAGACGCCGCCGGAAGAACGAGACCGTTTGGTCGAAATCGCGCGACGCGAAATGACCGACGTGATGCAACTCAGAGTTCCGCTCCAGGTCGACGTCAAGATCGGCAAGAACTGGGCCGAGACCGAAGTCTGGGAATAGCCGCGGCGCGTGATGCCCAAGCACATGACTACCGATCTCGCTTTTCCGTCCGACATGAAAATTATCGGCGTCGTCGGCGGGGTTGCGTCCGGCAAGAGTTTCGTGGCGCGATGCCTTGAAGAACTTGGCGCGGGACGGCTCGATGCCGATAGCGCGGGGCACGAAGTCTTGCGTGAGCCGGACGTCGAAGATGCCGCTCGGGCTCGATGGGGCGATGAGGTCTTTGCCCCAGAGGGGCGAATCGACCGTGCGGCATTGGCGAAACGTGTCTTCCTGTCGACTCCGGAATCTGCCGAAGATTTGGCGTATCTGGAGCAAGTTACCCATCCTCGCATAGCCAAACGTTTACGCGACCAGGCCTTCATCCTCGCTCAAGCCGGGCGAAAAGTGCTGGTTTTAGATGCCCCCGTACTGTTGAAAGCAGGTTGGGACCGGTTCTGTACTCACCTTCTATTCGTCGATTCCACGCTCGAACGGCGGCAGCAGCGGGCCGCCGAGCGCGGCTGGAAGGCCGGCGAATTAGCGGCTCGCGAAGCGGTTCAAGACCCATTGGAGCGGAAACGTAGCAAGTCGACCATCGTCGTCGACAACTCCGGAACGGCCGAAGAAACGAAATCTCAGCTAGCCCGCATCTGGCCGATTCTGCTCGATTAGAATAAAATAGCGAGCTGTCCTATCACGTTGAGCACTTCCGTTCGTAGCCGAACGCGCGACCGCATCATCGCCCCCCTCGCGACCGTCGGCTGACCTTTCCGCCTGCTTCTCCCAATCACTTAGTTTCTCGATCGACTGGGTTTCCACAGTCCAAGTCTCGATCTTTGCGGTTCATTTCCGCAGCCGATCGTAGGCCCCCCATGTTTGCATCGCCGCATTCCCGACCGTTCACTTCCAGCGCAGCATCGATCCCCTCCGCCTTCGCCTTCAGCGCGCGGGCACGGATTGTTCATTTCCGGAGTTCTTCGTCATGACCGAACCTCGCGGCCCGCGACCGTCAGGCCCGTTAAGTAGACGTTCGGGTTCTAAGGTCGATCCCCCGAAATCGCCTCGGCCGGAATCTACTGCGGGGAAAGTCCCTGAAGAGAAAGAGCCGATCAGCCTAGCCGAGGAATTGGCCGAGGAAGCCGAAAGCGATTTCGACGAAACGGATCACCGCTACGAACAGATCAAGCAAGGCGACATCCACATCGCCGAGTTGCAACGAATGAGCATGGGGCAGCTGATCGAGCAGGCCCGCATGGAAAACCTCACCGACTACATGGGGATGAAGAAGCAAGATCTGATCTTCAAGATCTTGAAAGAGCGCGTGAAGCTCAACGGCCTGATGTTCGGCGAAGGGACTCTCGAAGTTCTTCCCGACGGCTTCGGCTTTTTGCGTAGTCCCGACTATCACTACCTTTCCTGCCCGGACGACATCTACGTGTCGCCGAGTCAGATTCGCCGCTTCGGCTTGCGAACCGGCACGGTCGTTTCCGGGCAGATCCGTCCGCCGAAGGAAAACGAGCGCTACTTCGCTTTGTTGCGTGTCGAAGCGATCAACTTCCAAGACCCGAGCCTGCACTCCGAGAAAGTCTTCTTCGACGATCTCACGCCGTTGCATCCGGATAAGCGCGTGCGATTGGAAACCACGGCCGATGAGCCGAGCATGCGCGTGGTCGACTTGATCGTGCCGATCGGGTTCGGCCAGCGCGGGCTCGTCGTGAGTCCGCCCCGCGCCGGGAAGACGATCTTGTTGCAGAAGATGGCGAAGGCGCTGCTGACGAATCATCCCGAGGTGTACGTCATCATGCTGCTCATCGACGAGCGGCCTGAAGAAGTCACCGATATGGAGCGACAGATCAAAGGCCCGAACTGCGAAGTCATCAGTTCGACGTTCGATGAAGTACAGGCCCGGCATATTCAAGTTTCGGAAATGGTGATCGAGAAAGCGAAGCGCATGGTCGAATACGGCCACGACGTCGTCATCTTTCTCGATTCGATCACACGGCTCGCACGGGCCTGGAATGCCGAAGTTCCGCATTCGGGCAAGATTCTTTCCGGCGGCGTCGATGCGAACGCATTGCAGAAGCCGAAGCGGTTTTTCGGTGCGGCCCGCAAGGTGGAAGAAGGGGGCTCGCTGACGATCATCGCCACGGCGCTCGTCGACACCGGCAGCAAGATGGACGACGTAATCTTCGAAGAGTTCAAGGGAACCGGAAACCTCGAAATCGTGCTCGATCGCAAACTGGTCGACAAGCGCGTCTGGCCGGCGATCGACATCAATCGGAGCGGCACGCGCCGCGAAGAAATGTTGCTCGACCCGGAAGAGTACCGCCGTACGTGCGTCTTGCGGCGCGTGTTGAACGAGATGAACCCGGCCGATGCGATGGAACTACTAACGACGCGGCTGGCGAAGACCCGTACGAATGCCGAATTTTTAATGAGTACGAAGTCGTAAGCGGATTCCGAACGGGACGTCACGAATATGCCGAATGTTTTCGAAGGTTCGCTCGACGCAGGTTCGGCCCGGTGGGCGATCGCAGTCGCACGCTACAACGAGCACATCACCACGCGTTTGCTCAACGGAGCCTTGGAGACGTTGCGTAAGCATGGCGCAGCCGACGACGCCGTCGATGTGTTTTGGGTTCCCGGCGCGTTCGAGCTGCCGACCGTTGCGGCACGCGCGGCGGAGTCGAAACGCTACGCGTCCGTGATCTGTCTCGGTGCCGTGATTCGCGGCGAGACGACCCACGACCAACACATCAACACCGCGATCAGTCACCATTTCGCCGAGATCGGCGTGCGAACCGGCGTGCCGGTGATGTTCGGCGTGTTGACTTGCGACACGCTCGAGCAAGCGCTGCACCGCGCCGGCGGCAACGTCGGTAATAAAGGATCCGAGTGCGCCGAAGCGGCCTTGCGTATGGCGACCCTGCTGCGACAAATGGCATAATGACGGATGGGCGACGCTTCGGCGTTTCCGCAATTGACCACTGACCCCCGACCACTGACCCCTCTCGCTCCCTATGTCCCGTCGAAGTCGCGCTCGTGAAGTCGCTCTCCAAGTCTTATTTCAAGACGACCTGAATCCCGGCCACAATCCGGGCGAGGCCGATGCGTTTCTCAAGCGGCGTTTGTCCGCTCCGGAACTCATCGAGTTCGCCCGTTCGCTCGTAGCCGGAGTGCGGCGCAACCGAGCCGAGCTCGACGACTACGTGACCCGCACGGCCGAAAACTGGGGGCTGCAACGAATGGCGGCGACCGACCGCAACGTCCTCCGGCTCGGGACGTTCGAGTTGGTCTACACCGCGACTCCCGGCGCCGTTGCGATCAACGAAGCGGTGGAGCTCGCGAAGCGCTACGGTACCGCGAACTCGGCGCAATTCGTGAACGGCATCCTCGACAAGGTAATGTCGCTACATCGCAAATCGGTCGGCTGACGCGACCGCCGCCGATCCATCTTCGGGTAGCAGGTGCGCCGAGGATCACTCCGGTTCCAGGGAACCGCCTTCTAAGAGAATGAGACACCGATGGGATTTTTCGACAAGCTCAAAGACGGTCTGAAGAAGACGACGAAGCTACTCAACACCGATATCCGCGACTTGTTCAAGTCGCAGGGGCGATTGGTAGACGAGAAATTTCTCGACGAACTTTTCACGGCACTCGTGAAGACCGACATGGGGGTGCCCGCGGCGAAAGAAATCATCGAAGAGATCGGCACGAAGTTTCGGGCCCGCGTCGTCGAGATGAGCGAAATCGTGGCCGATGTGAAGATCAAGCTGAAGGCGCTGATGGCGCAACCGAGCGAACCGATCAAGTTTGCGCCATCGGGCCCGACCGTCGTTATGGTGTGCGGCGTGAATGGGGCGGGGAAGACGACTTCGATCGCGAAGCTGACGCAGATGTTCGTCGGCCAAGGGAAGAAGGTCTTGCTCGGCGCAGGGGATACGTTTCGTGCCGCGGCCGTCGAGCAACTCACGATTTGGGCCGGTCGGCTCGGAGCCGAGATCGTCACCGGCCCGGCCGGCAGCGATCCGGCGAGCGTCGCTCATAAGGCGGTGCAAGCGGCGCTCGAAAAGCAGGTCGATATTTGCATCATCGACACCGCCGGCCGCCTGCAGACTCAGACGAACCTGATGAACGAGCTTACGAAGATTCGCCGGGTTATCAGTAAGCAGATACCGGAAGCTCCGCACGAAGTCTTACTCGTGCTCGATGCCACGACCGGTCAGAACGGGATCAGCCAAGCGAAGCATTTCACTGAAGCCGTGCAATGCACCGGCATCGTACTCTCGAAGATCGACGGCACCGCTAAGGGGGGCGTCGTCACGGCGATTCGCAAGCAGGTCGGTCTGCCGGTGAAATACATCGGCATCGGCGAGCAGGCCGAAGATCTGGCGCTGTTCGATCCCGTGCCGTTCGTCGACGCGATGTTCGCCGACACGCTTCCTTAAAAAGAACTCGTGTCGTTAATAGAACCGGGCCGCGACGCCTGCGCACCGCTCACGCGGCTGCCTTACACGGCGACCTCTTTCGAGCCGTCGCGATGGCTGCGTCCGCGGCGTTAATGATTCAGCAATAGCGACTACGCAATTCGTGCGTTCGGGAAGAGAGTTCGCGCCTGCCGGTTCCCGGCGGTTCGTCGCTTCATCCTCTTTCAATCAAGCGGTGGCAGTGCCACGAATGCAACCAATGCTTTCGTGCAGAACGCCTTATTACGGCTGCCGCATCTCGAAACGAGCAGAGGTTTAGGGAGGCGGAATTCCCAACGGATTTTGCGGCGAAAATGCTTGCAGCCCTGAAAGGAACCCCAATGTTTTCGTGATCGTTACAGCTTAACGGAGCCGGGATTTCCGCATTGGGAAAGACGCTAAGTTCGAGACATTCGGATGCATGAGAGTCTCCGGACGTACCGATCCAAACAATATCCGAACGGAATCGACGAGCAAGGCGGCCCAGCGCCGGCCGAGCCGGATCGGACAGTGTTTTATCTCGGGCGTTGGCGGACGACCGGGCGGCCCTTATCCACGGACGGGAGATCTCGATCATGAAGATTTCAGTGAAGGCGCTATTATGGGCGGCATTCTGCATGCTCATTAGCGCAGGAAGTGCGAACGCGCAGGGGACATGGACGGCGAAGGGCTGGCTCGCTCAGAGCTATACGGCCAATCCGGCGTCGCCCCACGACAAGTACAACGGTCCGGTGACATGGACGGATCGTTCGAACGAATACCAGATGAACGAACTGTACATGTATCTCGAACGGAGCACCGACACCGGTGGCGACGGTTGGGATCTTGGTATGCGCGTCGATACCATGTACGGTACGTCGTCGCGGTTCGTCAACCAAACCGGCTGGGAACTGCAAGGCGACGGCACCCAGAACTGGAACGGCAACAACCGTTTCTACGGTCTCTGTATGCCGAACTTGTACGCGGAACTCGCGTACAACGATCTTAAAGTCAAGATCGGTCGGTTCGTGTCGCCCGTCGGTTACATGACCGTCGGTTCGCCGAACAACTTCTTCAATGCCCTCCCGTATACTTACCAATACGGCGAACCCTTCACGCACACCGGCATCATCGGTACCTACACGATGACCGACAAATTGACGGTCGGTGCGGGTGTTACGAAGGGCTGGGATAACGTCAGCGATTCGTACAACCCGACGTTCGGTGCGCTCACGACCTCGACCTACTTATTGGACAGCGGTGCTTCCATCGCGACGGTCCAAGTCTTCTCGAACGAACCATCGGGATCGTCGACCTCGGGGGGCCAAAGCCCGCGCTTCTTGAACACGTTCGTGTACACGAAGCCGTTGACCGAAAACCTCCAATACGTTTTCCAATCGGACTTCGGTTCCCAACAAAATGCGACTGCCGCATCCGGGAACAATTCGGACGGACATTCGGCTAAGTGGTACGGTGCGAACCAATACTTGCTCTATACGATCAACGAGAAGTGGGCCTTCGGTGCCAACTTCGAGTGGTTCCGCGATCAAGAAGGGTTCCGTACGCAACAGTTGAACCTCAATACCGGTACCGGCAGCACCCGTTCGGCTCCTCTTGCCGGATATGCCGGCAACTTCTACCAGATCACGATGGGTCCGAAGTGGAAGCCGACCGAAAACCTGATGATCCGTCCGAACGCTCGTTGGGACTGGTACAACGGCGACCTCGGCAACAACGGTACCCGTCCGCTGCCGTTCGACGACGGCAACAGCGGTACGCAGTTCATCTTCGGTACCGACGTGGTCTTGTTCTTCTAAACAAACCCGTTCGCTGTCCGATCAGATTCCGAGGCCCCGGGTCGCAAGACCCGGGGCTTTTTTCGTTGGCTTCCATCGATGCCCGGCAAGATCGCGGCATCCGGCTGCACGCTTCTTGTTCGGCGTCTGCGATCAAATCGGGCACGGTTTCGAGGCAGGCTATGTCAGTTGAAAAAACGGTTTCCCTTTTCCGCCGATGCTAAGTGCTTGCGTGCCAATGCTTCCCACGGTCGACGCAGAATCGTCGTAAGAGTTTGCCGGCAGATCGGCACGGTGCTTGCTTAATGTCGGCTCGGGCGTGCGATGCGTTGCCCGCGGCAGAGGGCCCTCTGCCGCGGGCAGCTTTTTTTGATACGCAGTCTTTTCCCGCATACACCGCCGACTTCGCTGTTCGACGCGTGACTGGCCTGTGCGAGCGGCTTCGCTGCGGCACTTGTGAGCAATCCCGCGGCTGCCTACGATGGACGTCTTTCGCCCAGCGTCGCAGTCCGAGGATGTGTTTCCACGATGAAATTGATCATCGCGATTATCCAGCCGAGCAAGCTCGAGGCCGTTAAAGCCGCTCTAACCGAAGTCGAAGTCTTCCGGCTCACGGTCATGGACGTCCAGGGCTTCGGCCGCCAGAAGGGCTATACCGAGCTCTATCGGGGGCACGAGTTCTCCGTCAACCTGCTGCGCAAGGTTCAGCTCCAGATCGCCGTGAACGAAGAATTCGTCGAGCCGACGATTCAGGCCGTGATCAAAGGGGGCCGTAGCGGCAACCAGGGAGAAATCGGCGACGGCAAGATCTTCGTCCTCCCGATGGACGACTGCATCCGCATCCGCACCGGCGAACGAGGCCAAGAAGCGATCTAAGCGCAGTGGTCAGTGTTCGGTGGCCGGTGGTCAGTAGGAAAAGCCTTCTTCCAAACTGATCCCTGACCTCCGACCCCTGACCCCTTCCTCCGCTACCTCGAAGGCTCTTCGTTGATATAGGTTTCTAAGAACCGGGCGAGTTGGTGGAAGTCGGAATCTCGTTCGACGAAGCGGACGGTCGTTACCAGCGTCTCTTGATCGACCAACTGCTCGAACGGTACGAAGTGCAGCGCGAATTGGCCGGTGATCGAAACCATGACGCCGCTCAGCCCCTTCTCGACGAGCGCCCGATAGGCTCCGACGCCTAGCTGGCTCCCGAGCATGACATCGAAAGCGTGCGGCCGGGCGCAACGCGCCTCGTAGCCTAACTGCAAACCGACGATCTTTCGCGACTTGCCGCCGGTCGCTTTCTTGTACTCGTCGGCAATGAGCTTCGAGAGGGTGCGGCCGAGGTTTAATTGCGAGATGGCGATGTGCCCGTGATCGTCGCGCGAGACCCCCGCCAGAAAGCGTTGCGGCAAGAGCTCCGCCAAGCCCTCGGCGACGACGATGACTCCGAACTCTTTCCCTTCGCGATCGCGCGCGAGCATCGTGCGCACGATGCGGCGAATGACCTCGTCGACGTTCATGACGTCGCGCGTTTTCGATTCGCCCGTTTCCTCGTCTTTATAGGTTTCTTGCGACCGGTACTTGTCATGAATGTCTTCGACGCTAATGACCAGGCTCGCTTCCCCGGCGATCGCGACTCCGTAGGCCAGCCAACCGGCGCTACGCCCCATCGACTCGACGAGGAAGTAGTTGCGGCCCGCTTCGGCATCGGCCAAAAGGTTGCGGACCTCGCTCGCCAGCGTCTCGACGGCGGTGAAGTAACCGAACGTGAAGTCGATGCCGAGATAGTCGTTGTCGATCGTCTTCGGCAGATGCACGACCGGAATCTGCTTGCTTCCGGCGGGCAAGGTGCGTTGATACATCTGGAGCTTATTGGCGGTCTTCAAGGTGTCGTCGCCGCCGATCGAAACGAGCGCGTCGACACCTAGCGAAACCAACGCCTCGTAGACGGTCTTGAGCGGAGCCGAGCGCTCGGCGTCCTGCAAATGGCTCGGATGCGAAATGCGCTTGCCGGGGTTCGTGCGCGCCGTGCCGATGATGATCCCCTGGCTGCTCCGCGTCCGACGCAAAACTTTGTGCGTCAGCGCAATGAAGTCTTTGCCTTCGGTCATCGGGTTGTTCGGGCCGTATTCCACGAGGCCGGAGTAGCCGTGACGAATACCGATCACTTCCATTCCGTTACGCAAAAACGAAGCGGCGGCCGTCGAGATCACGGCGTTGGCACCCGGAGCAGGCCCCCCCGCGAAGAGAATGGCGACCTTCTTGATCGATGTCGTCAGCGTGCGTGGCGATTGGAGGCTCATGCGATTGACTCTTACGGAACGTTGAAAAATGGAAACTCATCGAATGCCGACAGTCGATTGAGCCGACGATGGTCTAATCAGCGTTGGGCGGGATGCCGAATACACCACGTCAATAGAAAGGTAACGAGATTCAATAGGAACAAATAGAAAGGTATTACCGGATAGATCATCGCGGAAAATTCTTTAATGTCCGATGTCCACTCGACAAGGAGCCACGGTAGTGCCACTGTCGGAATACAAAACCATAACGGACGCCGCAAAATTCCTTCAGGAGCCGATCTCACCGCGGTCCACAGATAAGCGATACCGACGATCGTCGAAAGACTGCAAGAAAAAGAACAGCTTGCCATCCCGGTTTCGAGTGGAAAGGAACGCACAAACCGAAAATAGCATTGAAAATGTAATGACCTGCCACACGACCGGAAACCACCCCCTACGGTGCTGATCCGCCGTCAAGGTACTTTCTGTCGGGGCCGTCATTATCGGCGACTCACCAGGAATTGCTCAAACTGTCGTGCTCTACGTCCAAGTCCGTTCGATGAATCGGGTGTCGACTTCCGCATTCACGAACGCTTGATGTTCGAGGATGTCGAGCAACCGCGGCACGGTCGTCTTGATCCCTTCGATGCGCAATTCTCGCAAGGCGCGCTTCATGCTGGCGATCGCATCGGCCCGCGTCGGCTGATGGACGATGAGCTTCGCGATCATCGAGTCGTAGTGTGCCGGCACGACGTATCCCGCATGCGCGTGCGAATCGAATCGCACGCCGTAACCGCCGGGCACATACATCTGCGTGATCTTGCCCGGCGACGGCTGAAAGTTTCGCGCCGGATCTTCGGCGTTGATCCGGCACTCGAGCGAGTGCCCCTTCGCAACGACTTCGGCTTGCGACCACGGCAGCTTCTCGCCCGCCGCAACACGGATCTGCTGCTTGATCAGGTCGATGCCCGTCACCATTTCCGTCACGGGATGCTCGACCTGAATCCGGGCGTTCACTTCGATGAAGTAGAAGTTCTGATGCTTGTCGACGATGAACTCGACGGTGCCCGCGTTGGTGTAGCTCGCACCTTTGACCATGCGCACGGCCGCTTCGCAGAGTGCGGCGCGCGTCTCCGGCTTCAGAAACGGCGAGGGACTTTCTTCGATGATCTTTTGGTGGCGGCGTTGCGTCGAGCAGTCGCGCTCCCAGAGATGCACGACGTTGCCGTGATGATCGGCGATCACCTGCACTTCGACATGCCGCGGGTTCTCGACATACTTCTCCATGTACACTTCGGGATTTCCGAACGCCGCTTCGGCTTCCGTGCGTGCTTGGTTGAAGGCCGATTTGATCGCCGCTTCGTTGGCCGCTACGCGCATCCCGCGCCCGCCGCCGCCGGCCGTGGCTTTGATCAGCACCGGGTAGCCGATCTCCGCGGCGATCTTCGCCGCTTCGTTTTCATCGGGAATCAAGCCTTGGCTTCCCGGCACGCACGGCACGTTCGCCTTCTTCGCCAATTGCTTGGCCGTGTTCTTATCGCCGAGCTGCCGCATCGCTTCCGGAGAAGGGCCGATGAATTCGAAACCGCATTTCCGGACGACTTCGTTGAAATGCGCGTTTTCCGAAAGAAAACCGAAGCCGGGATGGATCGCTTGCACGCCTCCCACTTCCGCGGCGCTGATCACTCGATCGATCTTCAAATAGCTTTGGTTCGACTTCGCCGGCCCGACGCAATAGGCTTCGTCGGCCATTTCAAGATACTGCGCGCCCCGATCGGCTTCGCTGAAGATCGCGACGGTTTCGATCCCCATCTCGCGACAGGCGCGCATGATTCGCAAGGCGATTTCGCCGCGATTGGCGATCAGGATTCGTTTGAACATCGGATACCGACTCTGGGACGTGGGCAGGCGTGAATGCGAGAGCGACGGAGCTTCGACGAGCGAAGAGAAAACGAGAGCCGGCGGCGGAATCCCCTCGCGGCTTCGTTTCCCATTTACGAACCTAAGCGGTTAAGTTCTTCGAGGGAATCAGCCTTTGGGGTCGATCTTGAAGAGCGGCTGTCCGAACTCGACGGGGGAACCGTTCGATACGAGACACGCCACGACCTTGCCGGTCACTTCGGCCGGAATCTCGTTGAACACCTTCATCGCTTCGATGACGAGTTGTCGGCGACGGGAGCCGCCGCCGCGGCGACGGGAGCCGCGGCCGGAGCAGGGCTCGCCGCCATCGGTTGCGGGCCGCTTACGAACGTCTCGCCGCGCTTGCGGAGGCGAACCCGAACGTCTCCTTCACGAAGATCGATTTCGTTGAGGTCGTGTTCGTTCATCAACTCGATCAAGCGTCGAATTTTCTTTTCGTCGAATACTTCGCCGCCGGTCGGGGAATCTGTCATTTCGTTCTCCGCGTCAGACTTCTAAGGGAATTGCCGGCTGAAAAGGAACTCAGCGAGGAATGGCGGACCATTTTTAGGTAATCCAAGATCGTAATCGCCGCCGCACGGAAACGCCAGTTGGCTCCCGAGAAGAGTCTCTAGGACGATCTTGCACAACCCTTTATGCCCGTTCGAGTTTGGGCGACAATTTAACTCGCTGAATGCTGCGAAGTCAAGATGCGGTAGAGATACCGATCGTGTCGGTTCCCCGTCATCGACCAGATGCTTACGATTCCGTAATGTCGTGGGCCGATCATGGTGCTGATCGACCGTTGCCTGAGATCGGCCCCCCTCGCGTCGTCGCGA
Organism: Planctomycetia bacterium; assembly: GCA_021413845.1. Classification (NCBI taxonomy): domain Bacteria; kingdom Pseudomonadati; phylum Planctomycetota; class Planctomycetia; species Planctomycetia bacterium. The sequence goes on from JAIOPP010000075.1 coordinate 47,976, forward strand.
CAACTTCCTACGATGGATCACATGACCTCGAACTCATTGCGAAACCTCGCCGAACGACTTGCCGCCGGCTCGCTCGGCATCGAAGACTTTCTCGCCGCAGCCTCGGCTTCGACCGTCGCCGATCTCGGCGATGCGCAGGTCGATCTCGACCGGACGCGTCGTTGCGGCTTCCCGGAAGTGGTTTACGGGGAAGGAAAAACGACCGAGCAGTTGCAGAAGATCTTCGCGACGCTCATCGCCTCCGGCGTCGATGTTTTGGCGACCCGTGTTGATTCGGCGAAAGCCGACGTCCTCCGCGAGCGCTTTCCCGCCGGGCGCTACAATGCCACGGCTCGCATCTTCCGCATTCCGCAAGCAGCCCCCACGACGATTCCGTCGAAGTCGGTCGGCGGTCGCGTCGTGATCGTCACCGCCGGGACGAGCGATCTACCGGTCGCCGAAGAAGCCTACGAAACGGCTCTTTGGATGGGGGCCGATGTCCGCCTCATACAAGACGTCGGCGTGGCCGGGCCGCAGCGATTGATCGCGCGACTCCCCGAGATTCGCGGTGCCGACGCCGTGGTCGTGGTCGCGGGCATGGAAGCGGCTCTGCCGAGCGTCGTCGGCGGGCATGTCGATTGTCCGGTGATCGGGGTGCCGACGAGCATCGGCTACGGAGCGAGCCTCGGCGGCATGACGGCGTTATTCGGCATGCTTACCAGTTGCGCGGCGAACGTAACGGTCGTCAACATCGACGCCGGGTTCAAAGGGGGCTATCTCGCCGGTCTCATCGCTTCGCGCAGCCGCCGCGATTAAGCAGGGCGTTCTCCATGCCGCACGAACTACCGCCGGATTTCCCCCGCTTCTCGAAGCGCAAGCCGGACAGCCACAAAGGGACTTTCGGTACGGGCCTGTGCGTCGGCGGATCGGTCGGCATGGCCGGCTCGATTGGTCTTGCGGGAACGGCGATGTTGCGCGTCGGCGCGGGGCTCGCGCAGTTGGCCGTGCCGCGATCGATTCTGAGTACCGTCGCCGGTTACGAGCCGTCGTACATGACGGTGCCGCTCGTCGAAGATGCCGAAGGGCGCATCGCCGGCGAGGCGATCGAGCGCGTCCTCGAACTCGGTGCGAAAGCCACGGCGCTCGCCGTCGGGCCGGGGCTCGGGCGTTCGGCAGAGTTGAATCGCTTCGTTGCGCGATTGTTTTCCGAGTTCTTGAAATCGGCCGTGTTCGACGCTGACGCCCTCAACGCCCTCGCCGATCAGCCCGACGTGTTCGCCGGCGCGCCAGGGGCGCGTATCCTAACGCCGCATCCCGGTGAATTTCGCCGCTTGATCGGCGGTCGCGATCCGGGCCCACGCGCGGCCTTCGTCGACGAAGCCGTAAAGTTAGCGGCGCGAACTCGCGCGGTGATCGTGCTGAAAGGCTCACAGACGGTCGTGACCGACGGCGAGCGCAGCTACGTCAACCGGACGGGCAATCCCGGCATGGCGACCGGCGGCACCGGCGACACGCTGACCGGCATCATCACCGGTCTGCTGTGCCAAGGGTTCGAGCCGTTCGACGCCGCGCGGCTCGGAGTCTTCATCCACGGTCGGGCAGGGGACTTGGCAGCGGCCGAGGTCGGCGAGCCATCGCTGCTGCCGACGGATATTCTGCGGCATTTGCCGAGCGCGATTCGCGAGCTGACCCGGCCGGCGTGAAGCCGCGCGGCTATTCGTAGCGCAGGGCTTGAATCGGATCGAGCCGCGAAGCCTTCCAAGCGGGATAATACCCGAAGACGATCCCGACGATCACGGAGACGCTGACCGACGCGATGACGGCCAGCAACGACGGCTCCGTCGGCCAACGGAAGAAGGTCCGAAAGATCGCCGACGTGCTCCGGCCGCAGAGGATGCCGAACGCCCCTCCGAGCAAGCATAGGATCACGGCCTCGATCAGGAACTGGCGCAAGATGTCGCGCGGCCGCGCTCCGACCGCCATGCGCAGCCCAATCTCGCGCGTTCTCTCGGTCACGGTGACGAGCATGATATTCATGATGCCGACGCCGCCGACGAGCAGCGAGACGAGCGCGACGAAGAGCAGCAAGCTTCCCATCATCTGCGCCGAACTGCCGAGCGCGGCGTTTTGTTCCGTCATGTCGCGGATATTAAAATCGTCGGCCTGGCCGGGACGAATGCGATGTTGCCGGTGCAGCACATCGACGATCTGCCGTTTCGCTCCCGGCATCGCGACGTGCTTCGAAACGCGTACCCAGATCAAATCGACGTTCGTCATCCGGTCGATCTGCGGGTTGTTAGCAATCTGCGAAGTCGACGGCACCGGATAGAGCGGAATCAGCGCACTCGGATAACGCTCGTTCAGCGTATTGACCGCATTGGCCGTGTCCGTCGGGTCGGGCACGCTTTGATTCGTATTCGCGACCGAGGTTCCGGCGACCTTGTATTTGATCGCCGTCCAAGGAGCTATGAGCATGTCGTCTTGGTCGAGGCCCATCATGTTGGCCCCTTTCGGCGTCAGTGTGCCGATCACTCGGAACGGCTGATTGTTGATCCGCACGTCGTGCCCAATCGGGGATTCCCCGCCGAAGACTTCGCGCACGATCGTTTGACCGATCAAGCAGACGGAGACGCCGTTGCGCACGTCTTGTTCGCTGAAGCAGGCCCCTTCGTCGATGTCCCATTCGCGCACATCGAGATACGACGGCGTCGAGCCGTAGAGATAGAACGGCACCCAATTCTTGTTGCCGTAGACGAGCTGCGTGCGTGCGCGTACGACCGGCGCGAAGCTATCGAGAATTTCACCGCATTCGTTCTGCAACGCTCCGACATCTTCGAGCGTGAGGGTCGTCGAGGAGCCGCCGCCGAGGCTGATGCCTCCGCTGGCCGCCGCTCCCGGCTGAATCATGAGGTTGTTGGCCCCCATCCTCGCGATGGTTTCTTGAATCTGCTTCGACGAGCCTTGCCCGATCTCCATCATCGCGATGACCGCCGCCACGCCGATGACGATGCCGATCATCGTGAGCAACGAACGCATCAGATTACGCGTGAGCGATTTGATCGAGAGCCGGAGGGTGTCCCAAAAGAGCATCATGCGTGGTGCTCCTCCGCGACGAAATCGGCATCCACGGGCGTATCCCCTTCGATCAAGCCGTCGCGCATCAGGATGATCCGATGCGCATGATTGCCGACGTTTTGGTCGTGCGTCACGAGAACGATCGTGATCCCTTCTTCGGAGTTCAGCTCTTGAAACAGCCGGAGAATGTCTTTGCTCGTCTTCGAGTCGAGGTTGCCCGTCGGTTCGTCGGCTAAAAGAATTTTGGGTTGATTGATGAGCGACCGCGCGATGGCGACTCGTTGCTGCTGGCCACCCGACATTTGCGATGGCTCGTGATCCAATCGGTCGCCGAGGCCGACGCGGTGGAGCAGCATCTTCGCCCGCTCTTGAGCCGCCGCGGTCGAGATGCGCGAGCCGCCGTATTCGAGCGGCATCATCACGTTGTCGACGGCCGAAGTGCGGGCCAAGAGATTGAAGTTTTGAAACACGAAGCCGATCTTGCGACCGCGAATTCGCGCGAGTTGATCACGATCTAAGTCCGAAATCCGTTCGCCGTCGAGCTCGTAGAGTCCCGAGGTCGGTCGATCGAGGCAGCCGAGCAAGTTCATCAGCGTAGTCTTGCCGGAGCCGGAAGCCCCCATCAAGGCGATCATCTCTCCTTGACGGATATTGAGCGAGACCCCTTTGAGCACGGGCAACTCGACTTCGCCGAGCACATAGGTCTTGCGAACGTCTTCGAGATGGATCAGCGCTTCATTCACGGCCGCCGCCGGCTTGCTCGGAGGCATCGCTTATTCTTTCTTCCCGTTGTACATCCGCGGCGTGAGCGGATTGACTTCGGCGGCCGTAGCGACTTTTCCGCTCGACTCGCCGACGATCACTTCGGCCCCTTCGTTCAAGTCGCCGGCCGTGATTTCGGAGAGGGTGCCGTTCGTAGCGCCGACCGTCACTTCGACCGGTCGTGCGACTCCACCTTCGGAGATCCACACGTTCGATTTTCCTTTTCGCGATTCGCCCGTAGAAGTGCGGCGCTCCGTCGACGCTTGTTCGGTCTTCGGCTTCCAGCGCAAGGCGGTGTTCGGCACGAGCAACGCGCCGCTTTTGCGCATCACTTCGAATTGCAGGTTCGCCGTGAGGTAGGGCTTTAGTTTTCCTTGCGAGTTTTCGACGCTCACGATGACGGTGTATGTCACCACGTTTTGGGTCATCGAAGCGTTCAAGCGGATTTGTCGGACGGAGCCCATGAATGTTTCGCCGGGATAGGCATCGACGCCGAACGTCACCTTTTGGCCGGTCTGAACACGCCCGATATCGGCTTCGTTGACCGATGCCCAGACTTCGACCCGCTTCAAATCCTTCGCGATGAGAAACAAACTCGGAGCGTTGAGGCTCGCGACGACCGTTTGTCCGATATTCACGCGCCGATCGACGATCACGCCGTTGATGGGAGATTGAATCGTCGTATAGCTCAAGTTTTGCTCGGCCCGATTCAGCGAGGCTTGCGCGCTATCGATATCGGCCTTGGCTTCCAATACCGCGGCCTTGCGAGTTTCGGCCGTGCTGATGGCTTGCCCGAGCGCCGCCTTGCCGACGGCCAGCGTGGCAACGGCGACATCGTTCAGCGCTTCATAGGTGTCGTATTCTTGCTGCGAAACGACGTTCGTCTTGATCAGTTTTTTGGCCCGTTCCCAATCGCGTCCGGCTTGCGTGACCTTGGCTTCAAGCTGCTTTAAGTCGGCTTCGGCGCGAGCGACGTTGGCGGTCCCTTCCGTGACTTGCGACACCATCTGTTCGTAGCGCGCTTTGGCTTTAGCGACCAGCGCCTTAGCCAAATTGACCTCTTCGCGATATATCGCATCGTCGATCAACGCGAGCACGGTTCCCGGCTCGACTTCGGAGTTGTAGTCGATCGTCTTCGTGCCGTGAGCTTCTTTGCCGAACGCCACGATTCGTCCCGCGACCTGGGCTCCGACGTCGACGACTTCTTCCGGCTCGATCGTGCCGGTGGAGTTGATCGCGACGACGAAATCGTCGCGCGTCGCCGGGACCGTGCGATAGGCCGTCCCTTGCTGTTCGGACGGCTTAAAAAACCAGTAACCGCCGCCGGCGAGGCCGACGATGGCGAGCGAGATGAGAACCAACTTCATGATGATTCGGAGCAGGGAGGCGTAGGGGCGGGGAGGCGATATCGGAGAGCGCGGCGCTTGCGATGGACGCGCCGAACCCATGACTCCATAACGTATTATTATGACCGGCTCGACAAAGGCCAGGAAGAACAACCGATATTAATCGAACGAAAGATTCGGTTCGGCGAGAGGTGCCCAGCCTTTTTAAGTTCCTTTCGCCTTTCGCTTGGAAGACTTTAATCCTCGCGGCTTTGCGCTTTTCGCCGGCGACGCGGAAGCCGCAGGTTCTGCAGTCGAATCAGTTACGGGAATGACGGGTGCGTCACTTTGTCGGACCTCGTGCTGAGGGTCGAGTTCCGTATCCGGCGTCGGCGTCGTGCTTGGTGTCGGGGCGTTCGGCCCGTCCGTCGTCGTCGATGGGCTTGCAGCTACCTTTCCGGATGCCGGACGATTCGGATCGTGCCAATCGATCGTGAGCGTCGTGGCGAATGCTTTCTCGAATAGTTCGGTGCGGCGCTGCGCGGCCCAAATATCGACGTCCGGGTTTTCATTCGCGAACACATGCAGCGCGAGCGCCGAGTCTTGGCCTGCGAGTTGAATCGCTTGCACATTGCGGCTGTTGCTCCGATCTAAGCCGCCGGCGATGCGCAAGATGCCCGCGAGTTTGCGAACGCGCTTGCGATCTTCTTTCGCCAGTCGGCGGAAGTGCCCATGCTTCTTTTTCGGCAGGCCACCGCGATGGTAGCGGGCCACGTTGGCGATGAGTTCGAGATCGTGCGGCGAAAAGCCGGCGAGTCGGCTATTGAGAATCAGATGGTAGCTGTGTTTATGATGCTGATCGTAATTGATCAGATAGCCGACGTCTTGCAGCCGCGCGGCGGCTTCCAGTATCGGGCGGTCTTTCGTCGTGAGATCGAAGCGGCCGATCAATTGCGAGAGCATCATGCCCGCGAGCTTCGATACTTGGCGTCCGTGCTCGATATCGGTCCGACAGCTTACGGCGAATCGCTCGATCGCCGCTTCTTGATCGTGCGGGTTCTCGCTCGGTCGACCGAGCGAACGGTCGATCATCGTCAGTAACAAACCATCGCGAACGCCACGGTCGTGGATCTGTACGCGGTTGACTTGGAAGTGCTGCATCAAACGATCGATGATGATGACGCCGGCCGGAATGATATCGGCCCGATCCGGGCTCAGGCCCGGCATGTTCTTTCGCGCGCGGAGCGGCATCTTGCGGAGTCGATCGGCCAAATGGCTTACTTCGGCGCGGGTCACTTCGTAGCCGCGCACGTTGGAAAGGGTCTGCCCCTTCGCCGCCGCGACCATTTCGGCCAACGAGGTGAAGGTGCCGCCCGAGCCGATGAGCAGATGGGGCCGTAAGATTGCGTGCTTCGTACGGCGGCGGAGTTCTCGATCGATCCAAGCCGACATGCGGGAGTATTCGTCATCGATCAGGCCGTCGGCGTTCGCGAACATTTCCGTAAGCCGAACCGCTCCCAGCGGCGTCGTGCAAACCGCTTCGACGATGTTGCCCGATGAGAGAATGATCTCGGTGCTGCCGCCGCCGATATCGGCGATCGCAGCGTCGATTCCTTCGAGCTTGAAACCGCGTGCGACGCTGAAGAACGCGAGATGCGCTTCTTGCTCCGCGGAGATTACTTCGATATCGAGACCGACCTCATTCTTGATCCGCTTGCGAAACTCTTCACCGTCTTCCGCCTCGCGCACGGCGCAGGTGGCGATGACGCGCAGTTCTTGTACTTGCGAACCTTCGGCGATGCGCTTCATGCGCGCCAACGCCGAGACGGCGCGTTCGACCGCTTCGGGATCGAGCTTGCCCGTCGAGCTGAGCTTCCCTGCGAGTCGCGTCGTTTCCTTTTCTTCGTCGATCACGCGGTAGTTGCCGTCGCGCAGCGCCTCGGCCACGATGAGGCGCAAACTGTTCGAGCCGATATCGATCGCCGCTAAGCGATGCGACAAATCGGGCGAAAGAAGGATTTGTTGTTGGTCGGGGGAGCGAGTCATGTGGGGGCGATGAATTTTGCGGGAACGTGCGAAGATCGAGTCGGGAACCTGCATTCCGAAGGGCGTATGCATAGCATAACAGACGATTCGCTTGCAGGTGGGGCCGTTCGGTCGAGCGGTCGCTGCGAGACTCGTGCAGCGGTTGACCGCCTCTCGGAGATGGTGATAATTTCGGGTTGCTACGTCGCCGATCGTGAGAATTGCATGAGCTTTTCTCAGGGGAGAAACGAACGAAGTGAAATTGCTCCGCAACCTCGACGAACTTTCGACCGATCTGCGGGGCGGAGCGGTGTCGGTCGGCAACTTCGACGGCGTGCATCGGGGGCATGCTCGTCTTGCGCAGAACTTACGCGAGCAAGCGCAACGGCTCGGCGGCCCGGCGGTCGTATTCACGTTCGATCCGCATCCGGCGTGGATCCTCCGCCCGCGATCGGCGCCGATGCCGCTCACTTGGCTCGATCGCAAAGTTCAGCTTTTGGCCGAGCTCGGCATCGATGCCGTGGTCGCGTACCCGACCGACGAGGCGTTGCTCGGGCTCACGGCGCGCGAGTTCTTCGATCGAATCTTATGCGATGCGCTGGGGGCTCGGGCCCTGATCGAAGGGGCCAACTTCTGCTTCGGTCACGACCGCACCGGGACGATCGACGTCCTCGCGCAGTTCGCCGCCGAAGCGGGGATCGCGCTCGACGTCGTCGATCCGGTGTTGCTCGATGGGGAGGTGGTGTCGAGTTCGCGCGTTCGGCGCTTGGTGTCGACGGGTAAAGTCGACGAAGCCGGCCGGTTGCTGACTCGCCCTTATCGGATTCGCGGCCTCGTCCGGCATGGCGCAGCGCGCGGCGCGAAGCTCGGTTTCCCGACCGCCAACGTCGACGGCGTCGATACGCTCGTCCCTGGGCCGGGTGTGTACGCGGGACGAGCGATCGTCGGGACCGAGGCGTGGCCGGCGGCGATCAACATCGGGCCCAATCCCACCTTCGGCGAGCAAGCGGTGAAGATCGAAGTTCATCTCATCGGCTTTCACGGCAATCTTTACGGTACGCTTTTGGAAGTCGATTTTCTTGCGCCGCTGCGCGAAGTAAAAAAGTTCGACGGCGTCGAGGTATTGAAGGCTCAATTGCAAAGAGACATCGCCCGGACGAAAGAGTTGGTCGCCGCGGCCGCCGATCGGTTTGCGACACCGCTCGACGACACGGCTCGGTAGAAATCTTGCTTCGTTTCAAACCCTTCACGGTTTCGGCAACACAATGATTAATTGGTCACGCTTCGTAGAAGTCGTTCGTACGTCGAAAAGCTTCTTGCTCGTCAGCCACATTCGGCCCGATTGCGATGCGCTGGGGAGCGAGTTGGGGATGTGCGGCGTACTGGAAGCGCTCGGCAAGGAAGTCGTGATCTGTAACGGGCAAGCCACGCCGCCGAATCTGGCGTTCATCGATCCCGCCAAGAAGATTCGCGCTCTCGGAGTCGATCGCACGATCGAGCAGTTGCAATCGATCGACACGATCATGATTCTCGATACGAGCGCCTGGGCGCAGCTCGGGCCGATGTCCGACGTCATTCGGGCAAGCACGGCGAAGAAGATCGTGCTCGACCATCACATGAGCGAAGACGATCTGGGAGCGGAGCCGTTCAAAGACGTCACGGCCGAAGCAACCGGTCGGCTGGTGTACGACGCGGCGCGCGAGCTCGGCGTGAAACTAACACCGGAGATCGCGATGCCGTTGTTCGCAGCCGTGGCGACCGACACCGGTTGGTTCCGCTTCGGTTCGACTTCTTCGCTCACGCTGGATTGCGCGTCGGCATTGATCACGGCCGGCGCACGGCCGGCGCAAATCTACGGTTGGCTATATGAGCAAATGACCTTGGCGAAGCTCCAACTGCAAGGGCGAACGCTCGCCGCAACGACGGCCGAACTGGGAGGCCGACTCGTGCATACACGCATCCTCCGCGAAGACTTCGACGCGACCGGGGCTCTTCCTTCGGACACGGAAGACCTGATTAACCTGACGCTCCAAGTCGCCGGCACCGAGGCGGCTGTGATTCTCGTCGAACAAGCGAGCGGCGATTTTAAGGTGAGTTTCCGAAGTCGCGGGAAGGTCGATTGCAGCAAGGTTTCGGAGCAGTTCGGCGGCGGCGGTCATAAGGCCGCGGCCGGAGCAACCGTGCGTGGTCCGTTCGAAACTGCGCAAGCCAAAGTGCTTGACGCCGTGAAAGCGGCGATGCGATAATTTCACCCAGGCGATCGAAGGTTGCCGTCTCTACGGACTCGCGCTGCGAGAACCCTCGACGGACATGCCGCGATCGCCTAAAATTCCCGCCGCGTACGATTCCCGCCACCGCTTCATGTCCGCCGTATCGCTTCTCTTTTTCCGCCGTGCATTGCCGTAGGGTTGCTCTGATTCGGCTTACTCGAAGTTGAGTAACCGCGTATCGCGTTTCATCGCTAATATCGATCGAGGAATGAGCCGTGGACGATAAAAAATCGCCGTCCGGATCCACCAAACCGTCGCACATGTCGACCGCCGGCGAGCCGCCGCGGCGCAGCTTTCTGATGGAGTTCTTCGCGGCGGCGATCGGCGGCGTCGTAGGTCTCGTGCCGTTGGCTGCCGGTGCGCTCGTCTATTTCGATCCCTTGCGGCGGAAGAAGCCCGCCGCTTCCGCCGTGCCGATCACATCGCTGGATGCCATCCCTGATGCGACGAACGGCGACGCGCTGATCGGCATCTATAAGATTTCGGCCAATCGCCAAGACGCTTGGAACCTGTATCCCAACGAGCCGATCGGCTCCGTCTACCTGGTCGTTCCCAAAGGAACGAAAGAAGTGAAAGCGCTGAATGCGACTTGTCCGCATCTCGGCTGCTTCGTCGACGTCAACCAAAGCGAAGGGGGCTACAGTTTCCTGTGCCCTTGCCATACGAGTGCGTTTCACGGCGACGGCAGCCGCATCATGCCGTGCGTATCGCCTCGCGATATGGACGAGCTCGTTTGCAAGACCGAGCCTAATTCCGACAAAAGCGGCTACGACGTCAGTGTCGTCTTTCAGAACTTTCAGCCCGGTTTGGCCAAGAAGACCCCTAAGACATGAACTCGCTATACCGTTGGGTGGAAGATCGGACCGGCATCACGGCCTTGTTGCACGAGGCGCTGTTCGAGCGCGTGCCGGGCGGAGCGCGTTGGCGCTACGTCTGGGGCAGCACGCTCGTTTTCGCGTTCGCCGTGCAGATGATCACCGGGCTGTTTCTCTGGATGGCGTATAGCCCCAGCAGTCAAACGGCCTGGGAAAGCGTCTACTACATCCAGCACGATATGCAGTTCGGCTGGCTCTTGCGCGGCCTGCACCACTACATGGCCCAGACGATGGTCGTGTTGCTGGTGTTGCACTTGTTTCAAGTCGTCATCGACGGGGCTTACCGCGCGCCGCGCGAGTTTAATTTCTGGCTCGGCTTGATCCTGATGCAGATCGTGCTCGGGCTGGCGCTGACGGGCTACTTGCTCCCTTGGGATCAGCGCGGCTATTGGTCGACCGGCGTGGCGACGAGCTTGATGAGCTTGGTGCCGTTCGTCGGCGAGCAGACGCAAAAGCTCGTGGTCGGCGGCAGCGATTACGGCCATCACACGCTCACGCGCTTCTTCGCGTTGCATGCCGGCGTGCTGCCGGCGCTTTTGGTCGGTTTCCTGGTGTTGCACGTTGCGATTTTCCGCAAACACGGCATTCACCCTAAGACGCTGAACCCGAAGAAAGATTGTTACTTTTGGCCCGACCAAGTGCTGAAAGATGCCGTCGCTTGCTTGGCCGTGTTGCTGGTGGTGTTGTTCTGCATTTTCATGCCGGTGATCTTCGGGCATGTCGACATCGAGACCGCCAAGGCAAACCCAGGCGCGAATCTCGGGGCCCATCTGACGGCGCCGGCCGATCCCTCGAACAAGTTTTCCGCCGCCCGACCGGAATGGTATTTCCTGTTCTTGTTTCAGTTTTTGAAGTTCTTCCACGGCGAAGATATGGAGCGCATCGGCGCTTTGTATATTCCCGGCGCAGTGATGGGCTTTTTGTTTTTGATGCCGATCCTCGGTCATTGGAAGCTCGGACACCGATTCAACATCCTATTCCTCTTCGTGTTGATGGGGGGCGCCGGCTTCCTTACCGCGCAGGCCTGGTTCGACGACAACATGGCCGGCGTGAATCGACACGCGAACTTCCTGCCCGGCTTCGAGAAGACACAGGAGAAGCTCGAAGCCTCCAAAGGTTATCTCAGTGCCGTGCGCGATGCCGACGAAGAAGCACATCGGGCCGTGGAGCTAGTGAGCGGACCGCGTGGAATTCCCGCGGCCGGAGCGGTCTCCTTGCTGCGCACCGATGCCAAGACGCAAGGCTATCGACTGTTTCGCGAGAAGTGTTCTTCCTGCCACAATTGGTCGTATAAGAACGACAAGGGAGTTCTGTCCGGAATCATCTCCAAATCGATTTCGGCCCCCAATCTCTACGATTTCGGCTCCTCGGCGTGGATCGCAGGCGTCTTGAATCCGGAGCGGATCGACATGGCTGACTACTTCGGCCTGACCGCGCACGGCACGAAGGGAACCGCCGAGCGGAAGGCCAAGGCACTCGCCGCCAAGAAAGAGCCGCCGAGCGACGAAAGTATGGTCGCCTGGGTAAACGAAAACTATTCGACCCAAGGCAAGGATAAAGCCGAGCAAGAACGGATTGCAAACGAAGTGCGCGCCGTTTCCGCAGCCTTGGCCGCCGAGGCCGGCATCGAGGGTCGGATGCTCGTCGAGACGAAAGACTTGTCGAGTGCGCAGCTCAAGGCGCTGTTGGAACAAGGGCGTAAGGTGCTCGCGTCCGACGATGCGTGTGCCGCGTGCCACAAGTTCGGCAGCGCCGGCGGACTCGGAACCGCTCCCGACCTGACCGGCTACGGCTCGAAGGAATGGTTGCGCGAGTTGATCGCCAACCCTGCGCACGAGCGCTTCTATGCCGATCAAAACGACCGGATGCCGGCGTTCGCGAAAGATCGGGCGAACCCGAAGAACAACCAACTCACGCCGCAAGAGCTCGACATGCTCGTCGATTGGCTGCGCGGCGATTGGTACAAGAAGAGCCGCGCCGGCGAATGAGCGCGGCACGGCATGCGGAGATGAATGAGCGCGCGGTGAGCGCCTAGCGGCGGAGAAACTTCTGATACGCCGCTACGGCCAATTCGTCGCAGCGGTCGTTCTCCGGATGTCCACTATGGCCGGCAACGCGCGTGTATTTGACGAAGTGTTCGTTGTAGAGCGCGTCGAGGAGTTTCCAGAGGTCGACGTTCTTCACCTCTTTCCAACTCGTACCCTCTTTGCGTCGCCAGCCGTTCGACTTCCATTTCGGCATCCATTCGCTCAACCCTTTGCCGACGTAAACGCTATCGGTCATCAGTTCGACATGCGTCGGCCGTTTGAGCGTCTTCAAGCCTTCGACGACCGCTTGGAGCTCCATGCGGTTGTTGGTCGTTTCGGCTTCTCCGCCTGATTGTTCGATCTTCTTGCCCGAGGCAGGGTGGATCAGGATGAAGGCCCAACCGCCGGGGCCGGGATTGCCGCTGCAACCGCCGTCGGTATAGAGAATCACTTCCGGTTTGGGATCGGCGTCGGCAGCAGGCATAAGCGAAAGATCCGCGAGAGGAGAACGGCGAGGCGTCGCCACGATCTTGCTTATGCAAGCGATGAAGCGGACGCTCGGCGATTCTTACGGATCGCCGATGCCGAGGGAAGGGGAGGGGGCGATCGAATGCGCGGGGCCGGAAGCTCCGTTGGAAACGGCATCCTCACGCGCCATTGCTTCCAGCGTTAGGCCGTCGATCGAGTCGCCGAGCGTCGGGCCGTGGCGAGGGTCGCGATAGCGCCACGGCAGGCGCGCCGTGAACTCACTGCCTTTGCCGAGTTCGCTATGCAGCGTGATTTCACCGCCGAGCAACTTGCAAAGTTCCTTCACGATCGAAAGTCCTAAACCGGTGCCGGAATACTCGCGGGTCATCGCATCGCCCGCGGACGAGATCGTGGTGCCTTGGCGAAACTTCTCGAAAATCGCCGCTTGGTCCGACTCCGCGATGCCGACCCCCGTATCGGTGACGACCATCTCGAGCATGCCGTCGCCGCTGCGCCGCGCCACGACGTGAATCCGCCCTCCTTCGGGCGTGAACTTAATCGCGTTCGACAGCAAGTTGTTCAACACCTGCTGGAGCTTGTTCTGATCTTGATAGAGGGGCTCGTCGGTTGCGGCGATGTCGACGTTGAGATCGATGTTCTTCTTTTCGCTCAACGGGCGAACCGAATCGCACTGGGCGCTCACGACGTGCGCGATCGGAAACTCCGTGAGTCGAAGCTCCATCTTGCCGCTCTCGATCTTCGCAAGGTCGAGAATGTCGTTAATCATGTCGAGCAGCACCTTGCCCGACTTTTGAATGTTGACGACATAACGCTTCTGCTTATCGTCGAGCGAGGCGATCGAGCCGAGCACTTCGCTGAAGCCGATGATGCTATTGAGCGGCGTGCGCAATTCGTGGCTCATCGTGGCAAGGAAGTCGCTCTTGAGGCGATTGAGCTCGAACAACCGCATGTTGAGCTGCGCGAGTTCGTCGACCTTGGCGTCGAGCGTTTCGTTGGTTTTGCGGATTTCATGCTGCGTATCGACCAAATGCCGCAACATGCGGTTGAATGCCGTCGCGAGGGCTTCGAATTCGTCACCGGTGTGAATGTCGGCTCGTTGCGTGATGTTGCCCAAGCTGATTTCGTCGCTGACGTCGCGCAAGTGCTTGAGCGGCTTCACGATCACATACCGCACGATCACCCACGATGCGACCATCGCCAGAAACACGGTGACGATGGCGCAAGCCAACAACACGGCGCGGTTCTCGTTCACCTTCCGCTGGGTCGAGCTGTTCTCGATGCTGATCTTCGCGACGGCCAGCAGGTCGCCGTCGAAGAGTTCGCGTGTCGGGTCGAGTGCGCGATGACAGCCGACGCAACTCTGCGCGGCATACACCGCTTGAAAGTATTCGTATCGCCGGCCCCCGTCGACGAAGCGCTGTTCCTTAATGACCTTCTTTTCATCGTCGGGCAGAGCTGTATTCGCCTTGGTCGCGTCGATCGTGAGTCCTTGAACCGCTTGGCGAAGGAACGCTCGCTCGAATTCGTCGACCTGTTGATCCCCCTTCGCCACCTTGTCGGGCCGAATGAAACTCTGGTCGAACTTGTTCACTTGCCAAGTCTTGCTCAGGTCGCGGATGACCGGCTTGAAGTCTTCATTCGCTTCCATCTTCTCCCAGTGAACGAGAGCCAAGATCGTGTCGACGAGCAGCCGGCCCCGGGTCGGATTCTCTTGATAAACGAGATCTTCCGTGCGTCGGCCGTAGACGAAGAAGCTCGCCGCGATGAGCACGAGCAAGCTGGCGCCGAACAAGAAGCGGCACTTCCGCTCCAAGCTCGTTTCGCCGAGAACCCGTTTGAAGGAGCGATAACTCATGGCGGCATTCTAAATACTGCGCGGGGAATACGGAATGCTGAATGCCCGTCGGGAACCACGGTCTGCGAAGCTCAGGCGACCGCGAAATCCGCCGTTTCCGAGCCGCCGGCGGTAGCGGAATCGCCGGTTAGAGCATGTCCAACGGGTCGACGTCGACGATCCATTGCACATCGTCGGGCGGGGCGAGTTTCGGCAACACCCGCTTGATCGCGGCGTGCAGGGCTGGGCCGTCTTCGGATTGAACCTGGAGATGAAATCGATGCAGCCCGCGCAACCGGGCGATCGGAGCGGGGGCCGGACCGAGCAGACGAGCCCCGATTCGGTCGGTCTCGAACGCCTCTTGCAGCAGCTTGGCGAAATGCAGAGCGAACTCCTTCGCCACAGGTTCTCGCGGCCCGCGCACCACCATGCGCACCATGCTCGTAAACGGCGGGTAGGACCACGCTTTTCGGTTCGCTAATTCCTCTTCGGCGAACAGCCGGTAGTCGTGTCGTGCCGCGGCGCGAATCGCCGGATGATCGGGACTCAGAGTTTGCACCAGCACCCGACCGCCGCGCTCGCCGCGCCCCGTCCGCCCGGCAACTTGCACCAACAGATGGAACGTCCGTTCCGCGGCGCGAAAGTCGGGCAGGTGCAACGCCGTGTCAGAATTGACGACGCCGACCAACGTGACGTTCGGGAAGTCGAGACCTTTGGCGATCATCTGCGTGCCGACCAAGATCTGCGCCTCGCCGTCGCGAAACCGGCCGAGCGCCTTCTCATGGCTCCCGGGCTTCTGCATGCTGTCGGTATCCATCCGTAGACATTGGTAGTCGGCGAATCGCGAGCGGACTTCCGCTTCCAACTTCTCCGTGCCGTAACCGCCGAAGCGAATCTCGGGGCTATGGCAACTCGGGCAGTTGCGCGGCGTCGGGATTTCGTAATCGCAATAATGACACAAGGCCTGATCGAGTCGGCGATGATGCGTCAGCGAGATGTCGCAATTCGGGCACTTGAGCGGCTCGCCGCACGTCGGGCATTGGATGTGCGTGGAGTAGCCGCGGCGATTAAGCAGCAGGATCACTTGGCCGTCGTCGCGCAATGCCTGATCCATTGCGCTGCGCAACGGTCGGCTGATCGCCCCGCGGTAGCCGTGCTCTTGCGATTCGTGGCGCAGGTCGACCGTCAACACGTCGGGCAACGGCCGGTTGTAGACACGGCGCGGCATCTCGACGAGTTGGAACTCCCCAAGCTTGGCCCGATAGTAAGTCTCGAGCGACGGCGTCGCCGAGCCGAGCACGAGCGGTACGTTCTCCGACTTCGCCCGAAACAGCGCCACATCGCGGGCATGATAACGCGGAGCGGTCTCTTGCTTGAAGGTCGATTCATGTTCTTCGTCGAGCACGATCAGCCCGAGATGGGGAGTCGGCGCGAAGACGGCACTTCTTGCTCCGACGACCACCGACACTTCTCCGCGTGAGATGCGCTGCCAATGGGCATGCCGTTCCGCGTTCGTCAGATGGCTGTGCAGCACGGCAACGTTGCCGAAGCGGGCACGAAAACGCTCGCGGACTTGCGGCGTCAGGCTGATCTCGGGCACTAGCACGATCGCTTGTCGCCCGTAAGAGACGACCTCTTGAATCGCGCGGATATAAACTTCCGTCTTGCCGCTGCCGGTGATGCCGTGCAGTAGGATCGTCTCATGTTTCGAGGCGCGGAGCGGCGCGAGGATCGAGTCGAGCGCAAGTTGTTGGTCGTCGTTCAACTCGTGATTTGCTTCTTGCTCAGCAACGGCTTCGCTGACATCAGTCGTGCTCAAGCGAACCGCTTGCGATCGGATCAGGCCGCGACGCCGGAGCGCCGTGATCGGGCCCGCCGTGCAATGCGCCGCGCGGAGCAATTGCTGCAGCGTTAGCGGTTCCGTCGTCGCTTCGAGAATCTCCATGATCTGCAACTGTTTCTTCGGCAACTTCCAATCGGCGAGCTTGCCTCGCTGCTCCGGCGGAAACGAAAGCATCGTCGTAAGACGTGTCCCCGCGGCATCGCGAACGCCGGCCGGCACGACCGATTCGAGTACTTGTCCCCAATCGCAAATATAGTATTCGCTCATCCAACGGGTGAGTTGCATCATCGTCGGTCGCAGCAGCGGCACGTCGTCGACAAGCTCGGCGATCTCTTTCAATCGCCGCGTGCCGATCGGTTTCGTTTCGACACGCACGCAGTAGCCTTGCGCCTGACGATCGCCTCGCCCGAACGGAACGCTTACGCGGCAGCCCGCCTGAAGCGTCGCCAGGAGAGCGTCGGGCACGATGTAATCGAATTCTTGCGCCGGCCCGGTCGGGAAAACGATCGTCGCGATGGTGCGCAGCTCGATGTCGTCGGCCTCCCACGGAGCTTCGTCGAAGAGGCTCTGTTGGCTGCGCTGCGGGTTGCGATCGGACGAGGTCATGCGGACGGCGACGGGGTTCGGTTCTTGCCCGGCGAGGGGCGCGGCGATTACGATTGAGGCTGTTCGACTTTTCTTCTCTCTCATTATCTCGCAAGCCGCCTCCAGCGGAAGGCTCGCGACCGTAACGCTTGTAAACGGCGGCGATCCATGCGAATCGGCATCTTCGGCGGGACTTTCGATCCGATCCATTACGGACATTTGCTGCTGGCGGAATCGTGTCGCGAACAATGCCGGCTCGACGAAGTCTGGTTCGTGCCGGCCGCGATTCCTCCGCATAAGCGCGAGCAATACCTAAGCTCGCCGGCGGCCCGTCTGCAGATGCTGCACCTCGCGATCGACGGCAACGAAGCGTTTCGCGTGAGCGAGATCGAGCTGCAACGCGACGGCATCAGCTATACCGTCGACACGCTCGCGGAAATCAAACGGCAACGGCCCGACGCGGAATTGTTTTTATGCGTCGGAGCCGACACGTTGCACGACTTGCCGACCTGGCGCGAGCCCGAGCGTGTGTGCGCGCTGGCCGTGCCGATTGCGGTCTGTAGGCCCGGCTCGGGCGAGCCGAACTACGAAGCGATCGCAACACTTGTCTCGCCCGAACGCTTGGCGCTGATTCGAGCGCACCGAGTCGACATGCCGCCGATCGGAATCAGCAGCCGCGATTTAAGAAGCCGGGCTGCCGAAGGACGAAGCCTGCGATATCAAACGCCGCGAGCCGTCGAGAAGTATAGCGAGACGCACGGACTTTATCGACACGATACGCGACAAACCTCCCCGTAGGTGTAGAATCATTCGCGGGGTGTTCTTCGTTTGGAATTAAGGTATGCGCCTACCGACCGTTCAAGCTGTCGAACGAAGAATGAACGCCGTCGGCAATGCTCTTCGTTACGGCTTAAGGTTCGTAACTCCCGTGGCGATCGTCTTCCTTTGCTTGACGCTCTTGCTGAAACGATACCGATTCGCTTACGACCATGAGTATCGCGGATCGCCGTTTCCCTATCTCGCTGCGATGGAGTTTACCGGCTGGCTCACCACGCTGGGGTTGGCGATGTGTCTCGTCGCGGCGCTATGCACCGTCGATGAGAATCTTCGTCGTCGCCGACCCATTCGGTGGCATCTTCTGGTGATCGGAATCGTCTTCATGAGCCTGATGTCGATATCAACGATCGACTGAATTTAGAGCGACTTAAGCCGCGCGGCGTGCATACACCAGCCGGTTCAGCTCCGGTGCTAGCTGCAAGGTTGCGAGCTTCGGGTCGGCGCGTAGCAGTTCCAGCACTTGGTGCAGTTGCTCGAGTGGGGCTTGCGAGATGTCGAGGAAGAGCCAGCGGCGGCCGTTGAATTCGCAGAGGCCTCCCTTGCCGCCGTCGAGATGCTCGGCCCGAACGCGGTAGCCGAGCCGCTTGATCGCGGCCAGCGCTGCTTCCAGCAGTTCGACGGTATGCATCTTCCAGTGTCTCCAGATTCGCAATTCGAAAAGCGACGCAGACCTAGGTCGACTTCTCGGCGAGGGGGAGGCGAATGATAACGATCTCCGTTTCAGTCCGGAAGGCCGACGTGTCGATACGTCGTATGCATAGAGCTACGGAGAGTTTGCGTTGTGAGGCGACGTCGATCGGGCAGATGGCGAAGGCTCGCTCGAAAGTTGCAATTCGCGGTTCGGCGTGGGCGGCGTTGAATTATCGGATTCGGGTGTTTGGTAAAGGCAGGGGCTTCACGTATGGCGACAGGCGGCAGCGACGAGCAGCGTTGTGCGGAGCAGTTGGCGATCCTCAAAGATCGGCTGGCTCAGGCCCAAAAACTGACGGCGCTCGGGGAACTCATGAGCACGACGACTCATGAATTCAACAACGTCTTGATGACCATCATCAACTACGCCAAGCTCGGCATGCGTCATCAAGACGCGGCAACCGCGGCGAAATCGTTCGACAAGATTCTCACCGCCGCGAACCGCGCGGCTCGAATTACGAACGGCATTCTCGGCTTCGCCCGCAATCGGACCTCGGCCTTCGAAGCAACCGACATGATCAAAGTGATCGACGACACGCTCCTGCTGCTCGAGCGCGAGATGGTGAAGTATCGAGTCAAAGTCGATCGTCGCATCCTTCCCGCTCCGCCGGCGTTGGCGAATACGAACCATATCCAGCAAGTGCTGCTGAATATCTTGATCAACGCCCGCCAAGCGATGCCGCAGGGGGGGCAACTCGTCGTTCAACTCAGTCATGACGAAGCGAACGATACCGTCGATCTCTTGGTGCGCGACAACGGCGCCGGAATGCCGCCGGAAACGTTGCGGCGCATCTTCGAACCGTTCTATACGACGAAGTCGGGTCCTGATGAAAGCGGCAAAGGGGGGACAGGGCTCGGCTTGGCAACCTGCCGCGACATCATCGAAGCGCACCACGGCAAGATTCGGGTCGAAAGCACGGTCGGTAAGGGAACGGCTTTCACGATCAAGCTTCCGGCGTATCACCAAGCAACACTCGCGCCGCTGCCGATCGGTTCCGGTGCCGCACTTCCGGCGATCGATATGACCGCGACCGAGCCCTTGGTGTAACCCGGCTGGTTACTGCAACTGTGTTCCCGGCGGCAATGTTTCGCTAGGGAGTATTGCCGGGCTCGCAGCGCCCGGCGGGATCGTTTCGGCAGGACCGATATTCGATTCGAACTCCATCCCCTCCGGCACCATGATCGGCCCAGGGCCGCCGCCCGGATAAGGACCGAAGCCCCCGGGAGGCCCGAGGCGGTCCATGATTTCATGGAGGATCTTCTGCTCCATCGCCCGATCGCGCCCGAGCGGAATCCAACCGATCGTCGTCGGTTGCACGCCGACCGGATCTTCGACTCGAATGAACGAGGAGTCGGTACGAAAGGTTGCGGAACCGGCGGTGCTTTGGTCCGGCCGAGCCAAGTCTTCCAATTCTTTGTACACGACCACTTCGATCTGAAACACATCCGGCGCCGGAATCACTTGCACCATGGCCCGACGTCGCAAAGTTTGCAGCGTGCCGTGAAGTCGTTCGTAGCTGTCGGCCGCATCGCCGCGCCACGGTTCGAAATAAGTGGCGCCGGTCTTGGGAGCGGTGTCGATGCGCCCGACTGTAAGAATGGTCCCCGCCTCGCGCACGCGTTGTTCGGTTTGAATGTCGAAGTAGTTGTCGACGACATCGACGATCTGGTCCCAGACGAGATCGCAGCGCGTGGCCGGGATCGCGATCGGGTTGCTCAAGATCGGGCGCTCTTGTTTATGCAGAGCCGCGCAGCCGCCGACGCTTACAAGCGCTCCGACAACGGTGATCGACAGAAGTAGCCGCATGAAGTGGATTCCGGCAGCGGAAAGGGGGCGGCAGTGTGACGTCGCTCCGCTCGGGCGGCAAGACCAATCGCCAATCCCACCCCCGACTTGCGACGAAAGCATCGCTCGCGAGAAAATGACCTCGCAGAGGCCTCGAAGCTCGTTCGGATGTAGGCTGGGAACTTTCTTCGTAGTGCCGGCGTCGAAGACTCAACGGCAAATCACTTCTCGGGGCTTTTGCGGGAGAACGATCATGTGCATTCGACTTATTCGGCGTGGCGGAAGGTTTCTCGGCGCAATGCTAGCGATGACGGCTTTGACGTTCGGAATTGCCTCGTTCGACGCTGCGCCCGCCCAATCGCAAGGTTTGCTCGTCAACACTTCGCCCGATTCCCAGTCGCGGCTTCCCCGCAACGAAGCGATCGCATCGCGACGGCCGAGCTCCTCGATGCCCGTCGATCAGTACAAGATCAAAGAGCTCGAAGTCAACGTGAAGCTGCAAGACCAAGCCGCGACGGTGCAGGTAACGCAGTCGTTCGTGAATACCGGCAGCCGGACGATGGAAGTGGCGTTCGTGTTTCCGTTGCCGCACGATGCCGCCATCGATCGCCTGACCCTCTTGGTCGACGGCAAGGAAATGCCGGGCAAACTGTTCGACAAAGAAGAGGCGCGTCGCCGGTATGAAGAAATCGTGCGGAAGAACCAAGACCCGGCACTGCTCGAATGGCTCGGCGGCGGGATGTTTCAGACGAGCGTGTTTCCCGTCCCGGCCGGTGCCGAGCGGAAGGTGATGATTCGCTATACGCAACTCTGCCGGCAAGAGCAGGGAGTCACCAACTTCTTGTTTCCTCTTTCGACCGCGAAATACTCGACGCATCCCGTGGAGAAAGTCTCCGTAAACATGACGATCGAAAGCGGCGAAGAGATTAAAAGCGTCTACAGCCCGACGCATACGTTGGATCTCAAGCGAGAAAAACATCGGGCCAAGATCTCGTATACGGCGAAGAACGAAGTTCCCTCGTCCGACTTTCGGCTCATGTTCGACGTCGGCCGGGGCAAGGTTTCGGCGCGTGTGTTGAGCTATCGCCCGAACACGAAGGACGACGGCTTCTTCTTGCTGCTTGCCAACCCGCAAATCGAAGACGCCGACACCGAACGGGCTGCGAAAACCGTGGTGTTCGTCGTCGATCGCTCGGGAAGCATGAGTGGCGAGAAAATCAATCAGGCCAAGAACGCCTTGAAATTCGTACTCAGTCGCCTGCGCAAAGGAGATCTGTTCAACATCATCGCCTACGACGACCAAGTGGAATCGTTTCGACCGGAACTGCAAAAGTTCAACGAAGAAAACCACTCGAAGGCGCTCGGCTTCGTTGAATCGATCTATTCCGGCGGAAGCACCAACATCGACGGCGCGCTGACCCTCGCGCTCAAGCAATTGAAAGATTCCGACCGACCGAACTACATGCTGTTTCTTACCGACGGCCTTCCTACGGCCGGCGAAACGAACGAGTCGAAGATCGTCGCCAATGCTCAATTGCACAATGAAGTTCGGGCCCGGATCATCGCGTTCGGCGTCGGTTATGACGTAAACAGCCGCATGCTCGACAAGCTCGTGCGCGCCAACTTCGGGCAGAGCGAGTACGTGCGCCCCAACCAGGATATCGAAGAACAGGTCGCACGCTTGTTCGGCAAGATGGAATCGCCGGTGCTGACCGATGTGAAATTCAACTTCATGCGCGATACGGACTCGGACGAAGCGGTCGTGAACCGGACTTATCCTCGCCAAGCGTTCGATTTATTCGCGGGTGAGCAGCTCGTGATCGTGGGTCGGTATCGCAAGTCGGGCGAGGCAAAGGTGCGCGTCGAAGGTAAAGTCGGCAAGGAAGCGGAGAAATTTTCGTTTCCTGCCGAACTCGCTGCGGCAGGGAGCGATAGTTCCATGTCTTTCATCGAGAAGCTGTGGGCCACACGGCGCATCGGTGAAATCATCGACGAGTTGGACCTCAAGGGTAAGAACGAAGAACTGGTGAAGGAACTCGTGCAACTTTCGACAAGACACGGAATTCTCACTCCCTACACGTCGTTCCTGGCCGATGAGACCACGAATCTTCAAGCAGTTACCCAGAACGCCACCACGGCCGATCGGCAGTTAAGAGTTCTCGAGAGCAACGCCTCGGGCGAGAGCGGCGTCGCCCAGCGGGCCGCTAAGAGCGCGTTCCAATACGCTCCCACCCCCGGCGCGGCAGCGGCACCATCCGCCTCCGGCATCGCCGGTGGAGTCGTCTATCGCGATGCCGCGAAAGATGTGGCGGTCGAAGTGAAATCGGTCCGGAGCATCGGCGATAAGGCGTTCTACCAGCGCGGTGCTCAATGGGTCGATTCGACCGTGACGGACGAGCAAAAAAAGAACGCACGACGCTGCGAGCAATTCAGCCGCGAGTATTTCGACCTCGCCGCCAAGTACGGCACGAAGCTCTCGCAGTATCTCGTCTACGATGAACCGATGCTCGTCAATCTCGACGGCGAGACGTACCTGATCGAGCCGGCTATGGCAAAGTAGCTGCGAAGTAGCAGTAGTCCGTAGTAAGCATTCTCGCGCACCGGTCTCCGGTGGCGCAATAAAAGACGCGAGCCGTCGACTTTGAGTTCGACGGCTCGCGCTTTTCCCTTTCTCGCACTGTCGACCGTCCACGGTCGCTTAGAAGTGCGAGTCCATCCCCAATCGCATCTTGAGTTCTTCGAACTGCTGGAAGTAGTAGTCGCTCGACGAGTGGACATGCTCCGCTTCGGTGATGAACTTCATCTTCTCGTTCGGATACACGTCGCGCTCGCGGAAGATCGTTTCGTAATCTCCCAGGTTGTCGCCGTAGACGATCAGCAGTTTGTGCTCGTCGAATTGAACCTCTTGCGGAATGTTCGGATTCAGCACGGCGATGCCGGTGCAACCGTCGTTGAGCAAGAGATCTTCGTAGTCGTACAGAATGCTCTTGAGCACCGGCAAGTCGATATGCTCGCGGTAGAGATCCGTGTGACCTTTGTTGTTTCTGTGATGGCTCGTTTCCAGCACGACGTCGACTTCGATCCCGAGCGGATCAAGCAAGTTCATGAACAGCTCGAAGACGTCGTCGTTCGAGGCGGCACCCATCAGCACCGGCACCGACGCTTTGTTTTCCGCGTCGTTGTAGACATCGTGACGATAGCCTTGCGTCGGCACGACTTGCAGGTCGAACGAGGGCCGAACGGCGTCGGTCAGCACGAACTGGCCGTAGCGGACGACGCCGAGATGGGCCTCGAGCACGTCGTCGGCAACCCGTTCGAAGCTGCTGCCCGTATTCGGAAGGGTTTGTTGCCCCTCGCGAAATACGTTCTTAAAAAATCGCTTAATGAATCCCATGGAAGTTTGCTTCACCCTTACTGCTGCGATGTGCGGCTCGTGCGACGGCGATGGTCCTTTACCACGTCCGAGCCTAGGCCCCGAACAACCCTAGGTTACGCTTCGTTTCACGGTCGGGATTTCGTCTCGACTACGGCATTACGTCATGGCTTCGTATTCGGCAGAATCGTTACCGTCGGTAGCAAATCTCGAACCGACCCATCCTCTTGAGCGGCTTCGTATCGTCTTTCGTCTTCCGAAGTTGCAACCGATCGCCGCTTAGTCGGGCCCAGGCGGGAAGCGAGCCAAGCGCATGAGCGCTTAGCCGAGAACCCATGGCACCCCGTCGGGAGGCCGTGAGTTCGATTTCCACTCAGGCATTTCTAAGAACCGCAGCCCGCATCGCACTTACTTTTTAGTCTAGCACCGTGCTAGCAATACGAACCACGGGCGACCCTATTTCACACGCATTCCGGCGCTGGGTCGTCGCGACAATCGCGGCTTTCGATTCACTTTGCCGGCGGTGGTATGCCTGGGCGGAATCAGCCGTTGCCGTCGACATAAGCTGTCGATGTGGGAACGATCGCCTCACCGTCTTGCGGCACCAACCGGCGGACCGTCCCATGTCCTTACACTTGATACGCAAGACACTTAACGAGCGTTCGCGCGACCTCGATGATTTTTCCGGCGGCGTCGAGCAGGGAGCGCGTTTGGTATATGATTCCGAGTCGGTGGGGAGTGCCGGGGCCGTCGGTGTAGTCCGATTTCCAGGCTCTTTCGCCGTACGGTCGTTGTCGAAACCATGTCGAAACTTCTGCCTCTTCCGAAAGAGTCCGTTATGGCGTCGTCGTCTGTGTTGCGCTGTGCCGCTTTGCTGTTCTTGGTCGCCGCCGCATCGGCCGGCGGCTGCGATAGTAAACCTCGCCATGCAGGGAATCCCGGGGCGGCGAACGGATCAGCGACTTCTCAGCCTGATCGATCGACAACCAGCCGTGACACGGCCGGCGCTTCCGGAGCCGACAACGCCGAAGCCGCGGAGCAGTTTCGCGATGTCTGGGAATCGCACTATCTTCAGGGCACGAAGATCGGTCACGCTCGAACTTCCTATTCGCATGCCAAGCTCGAGGGCGAGCCGGTCGTAAAAATCGAGCAACAAGGTCGGGTTTCGGTTCTCCGGCTCGGGCAGCAAGTCGAGCAGGTGATGCGCGAAGTGAGTTGGGAAACCACGGCCGGCGAAGTCCGCCGTTTCGAGAACATGGTACTGCTCGGCGATTCTCCGCAGATCACGCGCGGCGTCGTCCAAGGAGATCAGGCGGTGCTCACGTTGCACACGGGCGATAAAACGACGAAGCAGACCATCGCTTGGCCGGCCGGCACGCTCGGCCCGTTCGGCATCCCCGACGCCCTTCTGCGCAGCCCGATGAAGCCGGGCGAGAAGCGCGAACTCGCGGCGTTTCTTCCCGTGTTCAATCGCATCGCCAAAGTCTCGCTGACGGCGCGGCAGCGAGAGTCGACGCTCGTCGGACGAGTCCAGCGCGAGTTGCTCAAGATCGATGCGCTTGCCCTCATCGATGAAGCGACGAAGTTGAATTCGATCGTCTGGACGGACGAGCAAGGGAACGTCGTGAAAAGCGAATTTCCCGAACTAGGCCACGTCACGATCCAGACGACCGCGGCCGGAGCCGTCGCAAAAGACGATTCAGGCCTTCCACCGGTCGACCTCGGCACGTCGACGATGGTGAAGCTCGCGGCCCCATTCACGGGCGCTCATGAGAAGACGACTGTGCGCTATCGTGTGACGCTTAAAGGAGGCGATCCCAGTGCGTCGTTTCCTAATAGCGAAAGCCAAACGGTGAAGAAACTCGCCGACGGCGCAGCCGAAGTGACGGTCGTTGCGATTCGCCCGGAGAGCCCTTCACCGGCAGGCTTCACTTCTCGCCCGCCGAGCGATGCCGACCGCCTTCCTAATTCGCTGGTTCAGAGCGACGACGCGCTCGTCGTCAGCATGGCGCGCAACGGTGTCGGCGAAGAACAAGACCCTTGGCTGAAAGCCCGACGCCTGGAAGCGTTCGTCCGGGGCAAAATGCGCACGACCGAATTCAGCCCGGCGTTCGGCACTGCGGTCGACACCGCACGCACGCTGACGGGCGACTGCACGGAGTTCGCGGTCTTACTCTGCGCTTTGCTTCGCGCAAGCGGAATCCCTGCCCGCGGCGCGATCGGCTTAGTCTACGTCGACCGCGATCAAGCGTTCGTCTATCACATGTGGACCGAAGCCTTCATCGCCGGCCGTTGGATCCCGCTCGATGCCACGCGCGGCGCCGGAGGGACGAGCGCCGCGTATCTGAAGATCGCCGATATGGCCTTCGATGGGACGGATCCCTATTCCGGCATGATGGCGATCTTCGGCATCGTCGGCCGCCTCGGCATCGAAGTGCTGGAAGCGAAGTAACGGCTGCTCGATCCCGAGCGGCGTTACATCAGAATCCACTGCGCCAGCGCGAAGTACGTGACGATGCCCGTCACGTCGACTAAGCTCGCGACGACGGGATTCGACATCAACGCCGGGTCGAGCCCCGCCCGTTTCAAAAGCAGCGGCGCGAGCGCACCGACTAAGTTCCCGCAAATCACGACGACGCTGACTGCCAAACCGATCGTGTAGCCGAGAAACATCAAATCGCCGCGGGGAAAGGTTTCGTGCGGTGTGAGCATCGCGCGCAGAAAGCCCATCGCGCCGAGCCCGAGCCCGAGCGAGGTCCCCATCAAGATTTCTTTCCGCAATACGAGCAGCCAATCGCGCGGGGTCAACTCGCCGAGCGCCATCGCGCGGGTAATCAGCGTCGCCGATTGCGATCCGCAGTTTCCGCCGGCGGAAACGATCAGGGGCACGAATAACACCAAGGCCGGAATTTTTTCGAAGACGTCGTCGAATTGAGTCAGGGCCCAGGTCGTAAGAAACCCGGCGACGAACAAGATCGAAAGCCAGAGCCCGCGGTTCAGCAAAAGACTGACGAACGACGACTCTAAGTAGCTATTTTCGAGCGGCCCGACGCCGCCCAAACGATGCACGTCTTCCGTCGCCGCTTCGACGATCACGTCGATCACGTCGTCATGCGTGACGATGCCGACGAGACGATGATCTTGATCGACGACGGGGAGCGCGAGCATATCGTATTCGGCGAGCTTCGCGGCCGTCGCTTCGCGATCGTCGTCGACGTTCGCATAAACGCAATCTTCCTGCATGATGTCGGCCACGCGACGATGCGCCGGGGCGATAATCAAGTCCTTAAGCGAAACGAAACCTTTCAGGTGCCGTTCTTCGTCGACGACGTAACAGTAATAGATCGTTTCCCGATCCGGCGCAACGTGCCGTAACCGTTCGATCGCCGCCGCGGCCGTTTCGTCGGCGGGGATCGTCGCATAGTCGCTCGTCATCACGGCGCCGGTCGTGCCGTCGGCATAAGACTGCAGCCGACGAATATCTTCTCGTTCGGCCCGCGCGAGCAGTTGGAAGATGTGATCGGTTCGTTCGTGCGGAATGCGCGTCATCAAATCAGCGCGTTCGTCGTGCGACATGTACGTGATCAGAGCCGCGAGGTCGTGATCGTCCATGCGCTCGGCCACCCCCTCTTGGAGCGGCTTCTCGAGGTAGTCGAAAATCGCGGCGCGATCTCGTCCTGCCAGCAGGCCGAGAACGAAATGGACTTCCTCGGGCTCAAGATCGTCGAGCAATTCCGCGGCGTCGACCGGATGGTGGCCGCTGAAGAAATCACGCAATCCTTCTTCGTCGCGCTCGGCGACGAATTCTCGCAGATCGGGAGCTAAAAGTGGATTGCGCATGCGAGACCGGCCACGTGATCGGAAGCGAAGACCGCGTCGAACGGCGGCCGGCGACGACGTCGCAACATCGTCTCCGTTCAAGATACTTGGCAAGCCCCGTCCTCGCCAGTGGCTGGAACGACTGCGCGAATTATGAGCGCCTCGTTCGAACGCTCGCTTCGAGCCTCGCCTTACTCAACCTGATAGAGGCGCCCTTCGGCAAGACACTCGCCGAGCTTGCGATAGATTTCCACTAAGCGCTCACGGCTCCGGTGCGTATCCCAGCCGCGCAAAATGCGCCGCGCAAGCGGGCCCTGTTCGAGCAGCAGATGCCAAGCTTCGCGAAACGGTTCGACATCGCGCGGGGCGTCGTGTCGTACGAGGTCGTCGATCAAATGCCGCCAGAGTGCGCCGGCCGTCGTCGGGGCGCTCGTCTCAAGACCGAATTGTCGGAGGAATTCGAGGTCTTGGATAACCGCTTGCTCGCCGTCGCGTGTGACGGCATCGAGAATCCGTTCGAGCGGTTCGACCTCCCAGGCCCGTTGCCGAGCCGAGTCGGTCCAGCGTTCGTTCACGAGCCGCTTCAGCACGCCGACGATCGCCGCCAGCACGGCCAGATCGGCGGCCGGACATTCCTGAACGTCGAGCAGACGAATCTCGATCGCGCTCCGCTCGAAGCGGGCGATCGCCCCTCGGCCGTTGAGCCATTCGTGGCGCAGAATTCCTTGCGGATCCAGCGTTTGCACGTCGTCGTACATTCGTTGCAGAATTTCGCGACGGTAATCTTCTTCGGTGTAAACCGGTTCGGGAATGACGCGGCCTGCGATCGAGGGGATCCGCCGCGAGTTGTTGCGATACATCGTGAGCCGCGTATCGAGCGACCCGGACGATCGATCTTCGATGATCGGCGACGAAGCGGCCAGCGCAGGCATGATCGGCAACAGCAAGCGAACGGCGGCATGCAACCTGCCGAACTCCTCGTCGCCGGTAAACGGTAGGTTGAGATGCACACTTTGCAGGTTCGACCAACCGTGCCCTTGGCAATTGAAGATCCGGTTGAACATTGTGTAGACCTGGCTGTATTGGTGCGGCCAGATCTTCGTTTCGTTGAGCGGATCCATCCAAGGATGCATGGCTGTCGGCAGGAGTTGCCCGCCGAGCGGCGAAAGCCAAGCATTCAATTTGCGTACGTTTGTTTGAAACGCTTGCACCTGCGCAGCCAGCGACGTGGCCGGCCCGGTCGTCTTGAGCTCGATGACGTGCGCCGTCATTTCATTCGACGCCGAGATATCGCCGAGCGTGACGTCGGAAACGAATTCGTCTCCGCCCGAGGCTTTGCGCAACAGCACGTCCGCCGCCGTCATGACGTTCAACGTGCGCTGATGCACGACCATGTATTCGAGTTCGACGCCGTAAGCGTCGAACAGGTGCAGCGCTCGGGCGGGAGATGCGGGAATCGTCGAAGAAGCCATCATGGCGACTTTGTAGGGGTCAGAGGTCAGGGGTCGGAGGGAAGAAACGTCGATGGGTTCTCATCTGCCCCCCGACCTCTGACCCTCGTAATTTCACAATTGATAGCGAACTTTACCGGCGACGATCGTCGTCACGGCTCGGCCGGTCAGTTCCCAGCCGCCGAACGGACTATTCTTGCTCTTCGATTTGAACTGGTCGACGTCGACCGTCCAGCGGCAACTCGGGTCGATGATCGTCACGTCGGCATCGGCACCGACGGCGAGCGTTCCTTTGTCGATCCCCAAGATCCTGGCCGGATTGATCGTCAGCTTTCGGATCGCTTGTTCCCAATTCAAATGGCCCGGCTCGATCAACTGCGTGATCGTCAGCGGCAGGCAAGTCTCTAGGCCGACGATGCCGAACGGCGCGATGTCGAGTTCCTGCATCTTCTTCTCGAGCGCATGGGGCGCGTGATCGGTGCAGATGACGTCGATCGTGTCGTCGATCAAGCCTTCCAGGCAAGCGTCGACGTCGCCGCGGCTTCGCAGCGGAGGGCTCATCTTGTAGTTCGAGTCGAACGTGCGCATGCTCTCGTCGGTGAGCGTGAAATGGTGCGGGCAAATCTCCGTCGTCACCCGTACGCCGAGTTTTTTGGCGCGGCGAATCAGTTCGACCCCGCCCGAAGTCGATACGTGCATCACATGCACGCGTCCTCCGGTGGCTTCCGAGAGTGCGATGTCGCGGCCGACCATCACGTCTTCCGCCGCCGAAGGCATGCCCGGCAGCCCGAGCAACATCGAGACGAACCCTTCATGCATCACCGCTCCGCCGCGCGTCAACTCGAGAACTTCGGCGTGGTTTAAGATCGGCTTGTCGAACATTCCGCAGTATTCCAAAGCACGACGCATCAACTCGGCGTCGAAGACCGGAGCGCCGTCGTCGCTGAATGCCACGGCTCCCGCTTCGACCAGTTGCCCGATCTCAGCGAGTTCCTTTCCTTCCCGATTCTTGCTCACGCACGCCACGACGAACACGTTGCAATGGCCGGCGCGGGCCGCTTGATGTTGAATAAATTCGACGGTCGCTTGCGTGTCGATCGGCGGCACGGTGTTCGGGATGCAAGCGATCGAAGTGAAGCCGCCCGCGGCTGCCGAAGCCGTGCCGGTGGCGATCGTTTCGTCTTCTTCGCGTCCCGGCTCGCGCAAATGCACGTGCATATCGATCAGGCCGGGCGTGACGATCTTGCCTGTCGCATCGATCACGGTATCGAACTCGCTCGGCGCAACGTCGAACGCCGCGACCTTGCCGTCGCGCAGTAAGACGCTGGTAACCCGATCGAGGTTTTGACTCGGGTCGATGATGCGGCCGTTTTGAATCAAGATCGAAGACATAAGGAGAGCAATGACTGATGACTAAGGTCTAATGACGAACGCAGGCGAGCTTCGGAAGTTTTCGGCGAGTTCATTCTTGTTCGCGGACCGCTACTCCGCACACGAGCCAGAGCACGGCCATACGGACGGCGAGACCGTTCGTGACTTGTTCGAGAATCACCGAGTGGGGGCCGTCGGCGACGTCGGTCGTCACTTCGACGCCCCGGTTGATCGGGCCCGGTGCGAGAATGAGCACTCCGTCTTTAGCGCGCTCGATCCGCTGTTTGTTCATCGCATAAAGATGGGCATACTCGCGCACCGAAGGAAACGGCCGAGTCGACTGACGCTCGAATTGAATCCGGAGCAGATTCAACACATCGCAACGAGGCAGAATCTCATCGAGATTGTGCGACACTTCGACCCCCAACTCCCGCCACATCGGTGAAACGAGCGTGGCCGGTCCGCACAAGATCACGTTTGCGCCGAGCTTCTTCAAGCCCCAAATGTTCGAGCGGGCGGTGCGACTGAATTGAATGTCGCCGACCAGTGCGACGGTCAGGCCGGCCAAGGTGCCGCGCCGTTGGCGAATCGTGAGAATGTCGAGCAAGCCTTGCGTCGGATGCTCGTGAGCGCCGTCGCCGGCGTTGATGATGGCCGCGCGCAGGTTATTCGAAAGCAGATGAGGCGTGCCGGGGGTTCGATGTCGGCAGACGACGACGTCGACTCCCATGGCTTCGATATTCTTCGCCGTGTCGATCAGGGTTTCTCCCTTCGACAGGCTGGAACTCCCGGAAGCGAAATCGACCGTGTCCCCCCCGAGGCGCCGCATCGCCAACGAAAAGCTGATGCGGGTCCGCGTCGAATTTTCGAAAAACAAATTGGCGCAGGTTCGCCCGGCGAGCACCGAAATCTTCTTCGTGCAGTTCTCCGTGGCTTCTTTGAACATCTCCGCCGCGTCGAGCACGATGTTCAATTCTTCGGTCGTGAGAGATTCGAGCCCGAGCAGATGTCGCTGCGTCCAGGCTGCCGGAATAGTTCCGATATCGGTCACATCGAGGCTCATAAGCAGGGCTCCGCGCAGCGGCTCAAGCGGGTCGGTATTTCGTTCACGCGATTGTAACAGTCGTACCCTCGCTCGCAAGCGAAGGAATCGCGCTCGGTAAACTCCGCCCACCGCTTTTTTGTAAGCTATAATCGAGCTATGTCTACTGAGATGACGGCGGTTGCCGAAAACATGAATCCGACCACGCCCGCTGCGGCGATTCTCGTTTGGATCGATGATGCCGAATTGCAACGGCGCGTCCTCGCGGTTTCGGGAAGAATCGGAGCGCTGCGCATCGCCGGGGTCGAGGAACTGCTGGCGGAGTTCTGCGAAGCCGCGGTCGTCGTGGTCGACGAAGCGACCCGTTCGCAACTAGCCGAGCTCGTAGCGACTAACTCGCTCCCTTATGCCGTCGCGACCGTATGCCTTGGCGACGATGCTGGATCGCCGGAAGCGGAAGCTTCGATCCTTGCGGAAAGTTTCGGGGCCGATTCGCCCGTCGATGTTTATTTGCCGCTCGATGCGTCCGACGGCGAGTTGCTTCGTGCGCTCCGTTCGACACGCGAGATCGCCGGGCTTCGTGCCCGCTTGCGACAAGTTCATTTGCTCGGCGGGGAATGGGCTCGGCTGGCCGCGACCGATCCGCTGACGGAGTTGCCGAACCGGCGCGGTTGGAACGACTTGTTCACGCGGCTCGTCGAACGCTCGGCGCGCGACGCCGTGCCGCTATGCGTAGCGATCGTCGATCTCGACGAATTCAAACGTGCCAACGACGAAGAAGGACATGCCGTCGGCGATGACGTGCTGCGAGCCGTGGCCGAGGCCTTTCGTTCGACCGTTCGGGCCGGAGACTTTTGTGCCCGACTCGGCGGTGATGAATTCGGTTTGCTATTGTCGGGCATGCCGGAAGCGAATGCCGAACAAGCGTTCGGACGGATTCGCAGCGCCGCGACGAAGCTACTTGTCGAGCGCGGCTTGCCGGCCGTGACGTGCAGCTTCGGCTATGCGATGGCGACCTCGCCTGAGGACTATTCGGTGGAAGGCTTGTTCGAAGCGGCCGACGCGGCGCTACGACAAGCGAAGCGCGAGGGTCGCAATCGGGTCCACGGCGGCACCTCGTCGCTCTAACGCAAGACGCAGCGAAGTCGCATCGATCGCTAGATGCCTCCGGCCGCATCGTAGCGATTGCGGAAGATCAGCATCATCAGCTTGAGCAGTAGCGCGAGAAAGATCGCTTGGAAGGCGAGATGGCCGAGAAAAATCGGCCAATCGGCAAGACGGCTTTCTTTAGTGAGCAAACTCATTTCCAGCGGTAGGCTAAAGGCCGCGCTGAAAGGGCTGATCGCCGTCAGAGCATGAAGCACTTGAGCGAGCACCGTCTCGGGGAAGAACGAGCGGCCGAAGTAATCGGCGGCAGGCCCCAGCAGGAACAAGCACGCGATCGATAAATAAGCGACCGTTAGGCTGACGTTCGACTTCTGAAAACAAACCGAACAAAACAACGAGACGATGGAGGTGAACGCGCAGGTCGCCGCGACGAGCACGAACATCAGCGCAAACGTCGGAAGATTTCCGTAGTACTCCGGCACCATGAGGCATGCGAGCACGAGCGGCCACATGAGAAACATCGTCAGCACGGTCGAGATGCGAAGCCCACTGAAAAGTTTTCCCCAGAGAATCTGCCCGGGCGATAATGTCGTAACCAGAAGTAAGTCGAGCGTTCGGCGTTCGCGCTCGCTGGAAACGCTGCCGGCGGAAAAGACGGGGCCGACCAGCATGTTGAAGAGGAGCACGTAAGCGATGTACCATGGTGCCCAGGGGGGACGGAAATAGAGACAGGCTCCCATCATCGGCACGGCCAACAGCAGGCTGATCTGAATCACCAGCCGGAGCATCAACGTCCCTTGACTGAAAAGCTCGCTCCGAAGTTCCTTGTCGAGAACCGGGTTCACGCCGTCGGGCAGAATGTCGATGCGCTTCGGCGGAGCGAACAACCGATCGGGAAATTCATCGCGCCGTAAAACGAGCCCGACCGCTTCACGTAGCTCTTGCTTTTCATCGACGATCTCGCGTCCTTCGCTGCCGATATCCGACGGATACCAAAGCCTGCGCGTGACGAGCGAGAACAAGAAATAAAGCAGGCCGGCAGTCGTCGGCGGAACGATGCAAATGAAGAGGATCAAGCGCGCTTCGGCGTTGCCTGTGCCGAACGTCAGCCACAGTAGCAGACCGCCGAGCGCTAGAGGCAAGACGACGAGATACGACGTTACGAGCGCCGCGGTCGTGCGCGCGAAGAAGGCGCTCGCCAGTAAGCTGATGAGCGAGAAGCACGCGATCGCGGCGACCAAGGTCGCGTAGGCCGCGGCGACTTCATAGAACGACACCCCGCCGAGCGGCAGGCAGAGCATCACGATCGGCAGCGACGACACGATGAGCAAGAGCGACGGCGCAACCGAGGCCAACCATTTTCCCCACACGATTTGTGAGGGTCGCAAGGCCGAAGCCAGCAGCATTTCGTAGCTCTTTCGTTCCTTCTCGCCGGTCAATGCGCCGGCGGCGAAGGCGGGCGCCGTCAACGAAGCGAGCAAGAATTGAGCAATGAAAAACAAGTTGATCAGTTGCCGCGCGGCATACGGATTCGTCATGTCGATCTTGCGCTCGGCCGGCCACGCCGCGACGACGATCGCACCGAGCAGCAACACGAACGCCGTCTGCATCGCAAACGCCTTCGGCGAGCGCAAATGGGCGACGAGTTCGCGTTGAAGAACGGGATTAGGCATAAGCGATTCTTAAGCAATGAGAGAAACGGCGACGTGCAAGAACACCGTTTCGCTTAGTTAACCGCTCCCTTCGTGACGAGCATGAAGACATCTTCAAGGGTCGGTTCCAGGTCGGCGAAGGAGTGGAACCGCACCCCTTCGCGGGCAAACTCATCGACGATTTCCGCAAGCTCCGTTTCCGTCGCTCCGATTTCCAGCAGCGCGCGATTCCCTTCGACCCGTAGATCGACCAAGCCACGGCTACTGCGCAGAATCGCTTCGCCGCGCTCTTGGTTCGTCGCGAAACGAATCTCGACCCGCCGGTTGCGCTGAATCCGCCGATAGACGTCGTCGATCGGGCCGTGCAGCAAGAGCTTGCCGCGCTCGATGATGCCGATCGACGTGCAGCAGTCGGCGAGCTCGGTCAGGATGTGGCTTGCGATGAGAATCGTTTTTCCCATGCGCCGCAGTTCGCGCAACAGCGCCTTCACTTCGAGGCGCGCTCGAGGATCGAGACCGCTCGTCGGTTCGTCGAGGATGAGCACAGGGGGATCGTGAACGAGGGTCTTCGCGAGGCAAAGGCGCTGGGTCATGCCGCGCGACAGGCTGTTGACGTAGGCGTCGCGCTTACCGCCGATGTCGAGCAGTTCCATGACGTCGTTGATGATCCGCTTTCGGTCGACGGCGGGAATCTGGTACGCCGCGGCGAAGAAGTCGAGGAATTCCCAGACCTTCATCCCATCGTAAACGCCGAACACGTCGGGCATGTAGCCGATGTTGCGGCGAACTTCCATGGGCTGCTTGGCGACATCGAAGCCCGCGACTTGCCCTGCGCCGGAGGTCGCGCGCAGCAGCGTGACGAGGAAACGGATCGTCGTGCTCTTTCCAGCGCCGTTCGGACCGATGAAACCGAACAACTCTCCCGGCTCGATCTTGATGTTCAAGTCGTCGACCGCTTCGAAGTCGCCGTAGCGTTTCGTGAAGTTATGGAGTTCGATCATGATCGGAATATCGTCGAATGAGGTTTGCGACGCGAGCTAAGGCGCATCGGTTTCTTCCGGCGGACGGGGAACAGGAATGTTTCCGTCGCGGCGACGGACGAGCGAAGCATATTGCAGGTGTGCGGCGACGAGCGTCGTGCGGCGCTGTTGCGAAGGGGCGGGGGCGAGCGTCAGGCCGGCGACCGGCTGCGTCGACCAAGCGATCAGCCGGAGAGAGTCTCCATTGATCAGTTGCAACGCGTCGACCAGTTGTTCTCGCGCGGTCATTGCGACGACGTTTTTCTTTTCTTCCGTGCCGGTATGCCGTTCGATCTCGATGCTCGCATGCGGTGCCAACGTGTCGGCACGTCCGGTAAACGAACCGAAAAGCCGCACCTCTTCCAGCGTGAGCTCGGTGTTGTTCGTCAGCTTGGCGCGGTCGGGCGATAGAAGCTCGAACTTGAATGTTCCCAGGTCGAGCATTTGCTCGGCTCTGTACATCGAGGTGCTGTTCGACTCGACGACGAAGTCTTCGAGCTTAATTTTGGCTTGCGACGCGTCGTTGCTAGGATCGAGACGCGACAACCGCAACACGCCTTCCGGCCCGACGTTCGGCGTATCGGCGGCGGCGAATGGTAAGATGATCGTCGTGGGCTCGGCGGACGCGAGCGAATAATCGGTGCCGAGCGAGTTGTACACGGCACCGAAACGGCTCACGTGTGCTCGGGCATAAACGGGCTGTAGCTCCACGACGGCGATCTCGCTCATCGAGCGCGCGAAGCCGATATCGAGCTCCGCGATCCGGACTACGGCAGCCGCGAACAAGAGCGAGATGACAGGCGCGGCGAACCAGGCCCATTCGATTCGGCCGAGCAGATAAAACAGCAATCCATTCAGCGGCACGAGTACGATCAAGTAGACGCCGATGATCGTGACGACGATTCCGACCGAAGGAATGACGATTCCCGCTTCTTCCTGAAGTAATCTTCGGGCCGCGGTTACGGCCGCGCCGTCGTCGCGCCAGGCCGCGTTGCCCGGACCGACCCAGGTACGCGATGCCGTCGAAGGGCCTGTGAAGGCGTCGCGCACGGCGTAGCGCACATCGCTGATTTCGCGTGGATCGTACCAAGAGGTGGTTTGTTTTTGTTGCCAAACGGGACGCTGCACCTTACGGTTATGAGCGATGTCGTCGACCCAGGCGCGCGGCGATCGCCCCAAGAGACAACCATTCACGAAGCCGTCGAACGAGGGCCACTCGGTAAGCTCTCGCTGCGTGAGTCGAAACGCCGTGACGATGATCCGGCCGCGACCGATCTCGCGTTCGACGACCAGCGGCGCGGAACCATCGTCGACCCCCAACAACGTGCGACCGTGCTCCGCGACTGCCAGTTGCACTCCGCGCCAAGGGCGTGTGCGTGCCGGTTGGACGGCATCGATCGTCCACTCGTTCAACGGCGCGAGTGCCGTGGCATCGAGCTCCTTCGTGCCCGTCGATCTCGCGGGGAGATACGGTCCCAAAAAAGAGCGGCTAAGCGTTTCGAGCGAGTCGGGACCGGCGACGATCATCCGGCCGCCCCAATGCAGCCAATCTACGAGGGCGCGGCGTTGTTCGTCGCTAAGAAGTTCGGGATCGTAACCGTCCCACAGCAGGCAAGCCGTGGTGGTCCAGCCGGAGAAGTGCGAAGCGAGCGGCGCACGGCGCAGATCGTCGGCTAGGACGAAGCGATAGTGCGCGTATTGCTCGATGGGAAGTAGATCGTCGGCCGGGGTCGCGAGGATGAGCTGTAGTCGTCCTAAGAAGCGATAGTCGGTCGGACGCGCGGCGAGCACGACGAAGAGCGATTGATGGTGGCGCAGCGTGAACGTAGGCTTGCGCGTCTGAAAATCGATGGGGGATGCGCCGTCGGAGGAAAGTTCGAGTTGAAGACCCGCGGCCCGCAACGAACTCTCGGTTTGCCCTACGCTTGCCCTTGTCCCGTTTGCGAAATGCGCATCGTCTGCGTAGACCCGATCGTAGATGTTGGGAGTGAAGATCCACTGTTCGGCGATTCGGACATCGCCGGTCGGAAACAGGACCGGGCGAACGACGTCGAGCCGCCGGCGTTGCGGAGCGAGCCGAAGTTGTTCGCCTTGCATTCCGGTCAGCTCGGAGGTGAGCACGCCGCGATAATCGGCTTTGGTCGATTCTCCTTCGACCCAGAGCGAGGTCCAATGTCCCGGCTTAATGAAAAGGTTTTGCCGCTCCCAACTTCCGGGAAGAGAAATGGTATGCGGAAGATCGAGCGGAGGCTTCGGTTGCTCTTTCTTCGCAGCCGCGCTTGCCGAGTCGTTGGAATCCGCTGCCGGACGAATCGCTGGGGATCGGCTTGCGGTATCGACTTTCCAGGGCTGCCGATAAGCAACGGCGATTAGCGCCGCAGCGATCAGGGCAAGAATAATGAAGCGGCGACGTGATGGGCTCCCCATACCCAGTTAGTGTACGGGTGGGGGACGAGCGGAGCAAAGCGCCGAGTTATCAGACGAGCATCGGATCCAACTGATTGATCGGACGCGCTCGTTGGATGTCTAAGAACGGCCTGACGTCGACGCCGTTGACCGAGACGATATCGATGTCCGGATAGAGGGCGAGATCGATTTCCTCTTCCGTCGGGTTCGCGAACCGTTCGCCGGTCGGAGTGCGCATGCACTGCACTTTCGGGCTCACCGGTTGGCGCGGATTAAAGTCGACCACGACCGCTTCGATGCCGTTGGAAAGCGAAACGGTTTGGCCGATCGGGAACGGCGGAATCACTTCGTAAAACGCTTGCTCGACCAGCGGATCGAACGCCCCGCGGCAGACCGTGCGCATTTCGTGCAGCACTTGGACCGACGGTTTCGCGTCGCTATAGATCCGCTTGCTGGTCGCGGCGTCGTAGATGTCGGCCATCGTCGCGATGCGGCAGAAGATCGGAACTTGCCGACCGACCATCGGCGGAAGCTTTTCGCCCGTCCGCTGATCGACTCGCTCGGGGTAGCCCTTGCCGTCCCAGCGTTGATGATGATGCAACACGACTTGCGCCGCGGCCGGAGGGGCCTGACCATGCAGCATTTCATAGCCGACGGTCGGATGCGACTTCATGATTTCGTATTCTTCCGCCGTCAATCTGCCGGGCTTGTTCAAAATTTCGGAAGGAATGCGCATCTTGCCGATGTCGTGGAGCAAGCAGCCGAGGCCGAGATGGCGTAAATCTTTGGCGTCGCGCGGCTGGAGCAGGCTTCGTTCTTGGATGAGGTAGCGTTCGAGTCGCATCCCGACGAGCAACGCCACGTAGCAGACGTTCGTCGAATGGCTCATCAGGTAGTTGTCGAAGGCGTCGAGCTTCTGCAGCATCACGCTGCCGAACGTGCTGTTCTTGAGAAAATGGAACAGGCCCGAGATCGAGCTTTGGAAATGCGAGAGGTCGATTTCGACGACCGCATTCCGCATCACTCCTTCGAAGTTCTTACGGACCTGGCAATAGAGCTGACGTTGCTGTTCGCAAAGCTCTTCGTCGATCACGTTTTCGAGAAATTCGAGATCGCGGCAGCGGACCCAAACCTCGTGGATGCCGAGTTGCTTGAGCCGGGGCTTCAAGTCGAGCGGGATTTCGATGTCGCGTTGCAGTAAATAACGATGCGGCGACGTCGGCAGCGGTATCGGCCGCGCCAAGATCATGCCTGCTTCGATATTTTCGACCGCTACGCGTAACATAATCGCCGGCGCATAAAAGTGCGCATCCATTGCCGAATGCCCCGCCTCCATGCATTCAACCCGAGCAAACCTAGCTCATATTCGTAAGGCTGACGGCGGTGCAAGCCGGAACGGAAAGAAAATCGACCCTTTCGACTAGCCTTTAAGGCGTTGATAAGGCGCGTGGTGCGGGTTGTAGCGGTCGCGCAGCCGATTTTCGTTAGCGCACGGTTTCCGATCGATGCACTTTCACCGATCCGACGCCGGCCGATCGCGATCTCTCTACGCGCTGTGGCGACTAGGCCGGTTCTAGAACCTGCAGCTTCGTGCCGAGCACGAGCTTTTTCACGTTTTCGCGGTAAGCGAGCATGTGCGGAG
Source organism: Planctomycetia bacterium (assembly GCA_021413845.1). Taxonomy (NCBI): domain Bacteria; kingdom Pseudomonadati; phylum Planctomycetota; class Planctomycetia; species Planctomycetia bacterium. The sequence continues at coordinate 87,260 of JAIOPP010000075.1, forward strand.
CGCCGATATGCGCTTCCAAAGCGGGTAAATCGCGCCATTTCTCGACGACCGTTACCACGTTCGGCCGGAGCGGGATCTGCGCACCCAGGGAAGTCTTGAGGTCGACCGCCGGGCCGTATTCGATACAACCGTCTTCCGCATGCACGAGCGGCATCAGGGCATGAAACGCGGCCAGAAACGCATCGCGAGCGTCCACGGCGAGCTCGATCGTGGCAAGAACATGGATCACGAGGAAAACCCGGAGTGAAATTGGAAAGGGGAAGGCAAAAATGCCAAACGATCGAACAAGGCCGGCGTTCGGTGCTGCGGTCGCACCGAACGCCGGCTGTTAGCTCATCGAGTCTTCAGCAGACGATCGACCGTTACTTGCCGGCTTCCACGGCGATGAGTTCGATCTCGAACGTCAGGAGGGCGTTCGGGCCGATGCTGCCGTCCGGTGTGCCGCGGAGTCCGTAAGCGCGACTGCCGGGGATGTAGATCTCCCACTTATCGCCGACCTTCATCTTTTGCAGGATCTCGGTCCAGCCTGGGATCACGCCGTTGACGGGGAACGTAGCGGGTTGGCCTCGCTCGTACGAGCTATCGAACACTTTGCCGTCGAGCAGCGTTCCCTTGTAGTGCGTGGTTACGGTGTCGGTCAGCTTGGGCGTGGCGCCGGTCCCTTCCTTGACGACCTTATATTGCACGCCGCTTTCGAGCGTCTTGACCCCTTCTTTCTTCCCGTTGGCGGCTAAGAATGCGGCGCCTTCCGCGTTGTTCTTCTCGCTTTGTTCTTTGAGTTGAGCGTTTTCCTTCAGTTGTTGCGCTTCGCTGAACTCTTTGATCACGGCTTGCATCTCGGCATCGCTCAAGGCCGACTTCGCCCCGGCGAGGCCGTCTTTCAGGCCGGCGGTGAACGTTGCCATGTCGATTTCCATCTTATCCTTCGCCATCTGCTTGCCCATGTTCTGGCCGATGATATAGCTGACCTTCGACTTAAGATCGGGCAATTGCGGAGCGGTGCTCGCGGGAGCGGCCGGCTCTTGAGCCAAGACGAGAACTGCGGTCGAGCCGATCAACGCCAAACATGCGACGGCGACCGTATGGATACGTTTCATGACGGAACCTTTCGGTGGGACGAAAACGAGGGGGCGCGCGGAAACGAATAAAGCGGCCGCTACTCGCCGTGCGCGTCGAGCCGCAACCAAGCGGGATATTCTATAAGCCGGGAAACGCCGAACCTAGGGGGAAATCACTTGGCAATCGGGAGCCCGGCAAAACGGACTTGGGCAGACAATTACAAGACGGTATGCCCACAAGGCACTCCCGCTCCGCCTCGTTTGTAGTTGCCGGACAATTAAAATGCCGGCGTAGCGGCGCGCATTGAACGGCGAATTACTTGATTCCCGCGCGCAGCTCCGTGATCTCGATCGCTTTCAACATCCCGCGCGCTTTATTGAGCGTTTCTTGGTACTCGCTCGCGGGCACGCTATCGGCCACGATCCCCGCTCCGGCCTGCACATAAGCGTTCGTGCCTTGCACGACACACGTACGCAGTGCGATGCAGGTGTCCATATTGCCGTTAAAGTCGACGTAGCCCACGGCTCCCGCGTAAGGGCCCCGGCGATGCGGTTCGAGTTGATCGATGATCTGCATGGCCCGCACCTTCGGCGCGCCGCTCACCGTGCCGGCCGGCAAGCAAGCCTTCAGCGCATCGAACGAATCGCGTCCCGGCGTGAGCTTGCCGGTGACGTTCGAGGTGATGTGCATCACATGGCTGTAGCGTTCGATCACCATGACGTCGCTTAGTTCGACGGAGCCGTATTGTGCGACCCGCCCCACGTCATTGCGTCCGAGATCGACGAGCATCACATGCTCGGCGATCTCCTTAGGATCGGCTAATAATTCTTCGGCCAAACGGCGGTCTTCGGCTTCGTCATGCCCGCGAGGTCGCGTACCGGCCAGCGGGCGGACCGTAACCAGACCCTCGACGACGCGCACCATGATTTCCGGCGAGCTGCCGACGAGCGTCACTTCGGGCAACCGCAGGTAAAACATGAACGGGCTCGGGTTCACGACCCGCAGCGTGCGATAAAGCTCGAAAGCCGGCGCGGTGAGCGTCGTCGCAAGCCGTTGGCTAAGCACGACCTGAAAAATGTCGCCTGCCCGAATGTATTCTTGACACTTCTCGACGGCCGCCTCGAAGCCTTGTTGCGTGAAGTTCGAAGTGTACGGCAGTTGCGGCAGCCCGCCGACTTCGATCTCGGCCGGCCGGAGATCGCCGGCGGCATGCATCAATAGTTCCGTCAGATCTTCGACGCCCCGGCGCGCTTCATCGTAAGCGGCCTCGAGGTCGACCTTGCCGGGCGCAATTTCCGTAGCGGCCGAGTTCAACACGATCGCCGCCGGCTTATCGACCTTCGCCAGCGCAATGACCGTCATCGTTTTGTCGACGTTGTCGAACACCACCATCCGATCGAAGAAGGCGAAGCTCAAGTCGGGCAGATGCCGATCGTCGGTCGGAGCGTTCGGCAAGTTCTCGACGTAGCGGACGGTGTCGTAACCGGCGTACCCGATCGCTCCGCCGGTGAAGGGGGAAGCTCCGGCAAGACGGCCGAACGAAGCGCATCGACGCGCGATTTCAACTCGGCTAGAGGATCGTCGCAGGTAAATTCCGTAACGAGCGGCCCGCCGCGTGTGTAGTCGGTCACGCGGACTTGCTTGCCGAATGCTTCCAGCAACAGAAACGGCCCGGAAGTGAGAAAGCTGTAGCGGCCCACCTTCTCGCCGCCGACGACGCTCTCGAACAGGCAAGCGCAGGGCCCGAAATTGATTCGATGAAACGCACTTACCGGCGTCAGCGAGTCGCTCAGCAGCTTGCGATAGACCGGTACGAGATGGACTCCCTCCGCCAAGGTGCGGAAGCGGTCGAGCGCGGGCTTGCAATGGATCACGGCGGAGACTCTCGCGGGGGTTTGGCAATCAGCTTAATCGCTCGTCGCCGGGCGGACAACCGGCCGCGGCGTATCTTGCCGTGCCGCTTAGAGTTGCGGCACGGCTCGGGCCGACGGCTGCAATTGACACCCCCGGCCTCACTGCTAGAATTTTCGAGCGGTCGGGCTCTTTCTTCGTGCTACCGATGACAAGCGTCGTCGTGGCGAGGTTCGTCCGCCCGTGAGTTCCGACGTAAGTCGTGTGCTCATCGACCGTTGTTTGCCGCAGCTTGGTCTCTGACTCCCAAACCCTGACTCCCGACCCCTGCCATGAAGTGTCAGAAGTGCGAAAAGCCTGCGACCTTTCACATTACCGAGCTTGCCGGCGGTAAGCCGAAGGAACTGCACCTCTGCGAAGAGCATGCCCGCGACTATCTCGCGGAGAACGATGCCGCGGAAGAAGCTGCCCCGGCCGGCGAATCGCTGTCGCAGCAACTAGCAGTCGGGCAGACGGTCGAGCAACTCGCCAAACTCGATAAGCAAGCCTGCCCAGTATGCGGGATCACGTTCTTCGATTTCCGCAGCAAAGGCCGACTCGGCTGCTCGCACGACTACGTCTGCTTCGAGAAAGAGTTGGAGCCGCTGTTGGTAAACATCCACGGCGAGACGACGCACACCGGCAAACGCCCGAAGCGTTCGCAAGGCAACACGGATCGCCTGACCGACTTGATCCGGTTGCGTAAGGAATTAAAGACCGCCGTGCAGGCGGAAGACTACGAGAAGGCCACGAAGATTCGCGACGAAGTGCGACGCTTGGAAGGGGAGCGCAAGCAAACCTGACGACCGCTTGCAGAGTTCGATTTGTCCGGCATTCGCGCTTCTACGATTTCGAGAAACGGAACGACTGTGGATCTTGATGAATTAGTTCGATCGACCGGTGAATGGCTACGCGGCTCGGGCCCTGAGTCCGACGTGGTGATGAGCAGTCGCATTCGCTTGGCCCGCAACTTGGCCGACTACCCGTTCATCAGCAGGGCGACCCCTGCCGATCGGGTCGAAATCGAGAAGTCGGTGCGCGAGGGAATTCGTCGGCTCGGCGATCAGTTTCACGTCACCTATGTCGACGTCTCGAAATTGGAAGGGCTCGATCGACAGTTCCTCGTCGAGAGGCAACTCATCAGCCGCGAGCATTCCGAAAGCGAAGGGGCTCGCGGTGTCGCGATCGACGACAACGAACAAGTCAGCCTGATGATGAACGAGGAAGATCACCTCCGAATTCAGGTCTTGAAGTCCGGTTTCGATCTCGCGGCCGCTTGGCAGAAGATCAACCAAATCGACGATCTCGTCGAGTCGCAAGTCACCTATGCCTTTCACGAGCGGCTCGGCTACCTCACGGCCTGCCCGACGAACGTCGGCACCGGCATGCGCGTGAGCGTGATGCTGCACCTGCCGGCGCTCGTCATCACGAAGCAGATCGATAAGCTCTTCCGCTCGCTGCAAAAGATCAGCCTCGCCGTGCGCGGTCTATACGGCGAAGGCTCGCAAGCGATGGGAGACTTCTACCAGATCTCGAACCAGATCACGCTCGGCCGTGCCGAAGAAGACTTAGTGAAGCAAGTCAGCTAAGTCGTGCCGAGCATCATCGACTACGAACGCAAAGCGCGCGATTTCTTGGTGCGCGAGAGCAAGCAAAACTTGCACGATCGGGTCAGTCGTGCTTACGGCATCCTCCGCACCGCCCAGACGATTTCAAGCGAAGAGACGATGCACTTGCTGTCGAGCGTCCGCATGGGAGTGAATCTCGGGCTCATTCCCGAGCTTGAGATTCCGACGCTCAATCGGCTATTCATCCATACGCAGCCGGCACATCTGCAGAAGCTCAACGGCTCCGAACTCGACACGGCCGACCGCAACATCGAACGAGCCCGCTACCTGCGGCAACATCTGAACACCGGCAACGGCTCGGCGGAAAAGAACTAGAGCGAACTGCAATGCGTCGGCAACGTGGTTTGAAAGTCGTCGGTGCATTGCTCGCCTGGTGGTGGTTGACCATGTTCGACGCTTCGCCCAATACTTTTTGGGAGCGCCACTCGTTCGCCGGTCCGTTCGCCCTCCTACATCATTCCCATACGTCTCAAGATTTCTGGATCGCGATCGTACTCTTTGCTACGATTCTGGTTCCTGCGCTGGTGTGGGCGTGGAATGACTCGAAGATCGCCCTTACGCTGGCGATTTTGGCCGCCGGCGGAAATATGTTTCTGTCTATTCAATACGCGCTGTCGGCCGGCTGTTAGCCGTCGGGCCGTCTTTAAGTTGGTATCCTCAAACCGAGTTGGTACCCGTCGGCCAACAACCGGTATGCCATCAGCCGGAACGCGTTAGCGTCCGGTCCCGAGCATTCCGGCGAGTCGAAGCCTAGCAATCACAACATGCCGGACCGGACGCTAACGCGTTCCGGCTAATCGGACGCGAACGTCTGCCGGGGAAACCGTGTCTCACTCCGGCCGATCGCCGCAGTCGCCCGACGTTTGGAGGCCCTTTGCGGCTTTCGGCCCGTCGATCACAATGAGACGGTCGCTTTCGTTCCGAACCGTTTCCGCTTCCGCCGCTCCGAGCCGTCATGACCGACGCACTAAAGATCCGCAGGATAGACACTCGCGAAGGAAACTCGCTCGCCGCGCTCGATGAACTTCGCGCGCGCTTGAGCCCGCGCGGCGACATTGTGAGCGAGGCCGGACGGAAGAAGACGATCGAAGTCTTCGGCGAGCCGCTGTCGCCGCGGCAAGTGGTCGAGCGAATCTGCGGCGATGTTCGGACCAAGGGTTTGCCCGCGCTGCTCGACTACACGCGCAAGCTCGACCGCGCAGAGCTGACTGCCGCAACGATGCGCGTCTCGCCGGGCGAACTCAAAGCGGCACACGCTGCCGTCGAGCCGGAGTTTCTCGCTTCGGTCCGTCGCATTCGCCGTAACATTCTCGATTTCCAAGAGGCGATCCTGCATCGCGATGTGCGCATCGAGCGCCCGCATAGCGGATATCTACGGCAGCGCTATTTGCCCCTGGCGCGCGTCGGGCTCTGCGTGCCGGGCGGGGCGGCTTCGTATCCGTCGACCGTGCTCATGACGGCGGTTCCCGCGCAAGCGGCCGGCGTGCCGAACATCGCGGTCGTCGCACCGCCGACGAAGTTCGGGGCCGAGAGTCCGTATATCCGCGCGACCTGCCATGAGCTCGGCATCACCGAACTCTATCGAATCGGCGGTGCGCAGGGAGTCGCGGCGCTGGCGTATGGGGTCGAAGGAATCGAGCGCGTCGATAAGATCGTCGGGCCGGGGAACTCGTTCGTTGCGCTCGCGAAGCAGCATGTCTTCGGCGACGTCGACATCGATTCGATCGCCGGCCCGAGCGAAGTCGTCGTCATCGCCGACGAGACGGCCCGTGCCGATTTCATCGCTTCCGACATGCTCGCGCAGGCCGAGCACTCGCCTGGCTCCAGCATCTTGCTCACGTGGGATGCGAAAGTCTTGGAAGCGACGCAACAGGAACTCGAACGGCAACTCACGACGCTCGAACGAGGCGACTTGGCCCGAGCGGCGCTCGAAGAATACGGCTTGATGATCCTCGTGCGCGATTCCGACGAAGCCTGCCGCTTAGCCGATCTCATCGCGCCGGAACACTTGCACCTCGACGTCGCCGAGCCCGAGCCGTTGCTGGAGAAGATTCCGCACGCAGGGGCGGCGTTTCTCGGCCACTATGCGCCGGTCGCCGTCGGCGACTATGCGGCCGGGCCTTCGCATGTGCTCCCCACGGGCGGCACGGCCCGATTTGCGAGTGGCCTCTGTGCGAATGATTTTCTCCGCCGCACCAGCGTCATCAGCGTAACCAAAGAAGGACTCAACGACTTGGCCGACGACGTGCGTCGCCTCGCCGACGTAGAAGGGCTGACGGCTCATCGCAGCTCGATCGACGTCAGGCTGCGCCCGCGTAATGACGAATGAAGAAGTTCGAATGACGAAAGAATGACGAAGCATTAATGACGAATGGCCTAGCGATGTTCCGAAGCCCCTTTAGAGCTTCGTCATTCGAGCTTCGACATTCGTCTTTGTCTCACCTGACCTCTGACCCCCGACCCCTCTCCGCTCCCATGTCTTTCTTCCGTCCCGCCATCGATGCGATGACCCCTTACGTTCCCGGCGAGCAGCCGCGCGAAGGATCGAAGGTCGTCAAGCTGAACACGAACGAGAATCCGTATCCCGCGAGTGCCGCGGTCGCTCGGGCCGTGCAGTCGGTCTTGGAGCGAGGGTTGCAGCGCTATCCCGACCCGCTCGGCACGGCGTTTCGTTTGCAGGCCGGCGAAGTGCTCGGCGTGCCGCCCGATTGGATTCTCTGCGGCAACGGCAGCGACGAAATTCTTACGCTCGCGACTCGCGCTTTCGTCGGCGAAGGAGAACTGCTCCGGTTGCCGTATCCGTCGTACATTCTCTACAAGACCCTCGCGCAGATTCAGGGAGCTCGTAGCGAAGAAGTTCGCTTCGGTGCCGATTGGTCGCTCGGCGCCGATTTCGTTGCCGCCGCCGAAGGGCTTAAGCTCGCCTTCTTGCCGAACCCGAACAGCCCGTCGGGCACGGTGATCCCGCCGGCGCAAGTGCTGGAACTTGCCGAGCGGCTGCCGTGTCCGCTGTTGGTCGATGAAGCGTATGTCGACTTCGCGCAAGAGAGCTGCATCGAACTAGTGAAGAAGTCCGAAAAGGTGCTCGTCTCGCGCACGCTCAGTAAGTCGTATGCGTTGGCAGGGCTGCGGTTCGGGTATGTCGTCGCGCAACCGCACATCATCACGGGCCTGCGAAAGATCAAAGATTCATACAACTGCGATGCTCTATCGCTCGCCGCCGCGACGGCAGCGGTCGGCGATCAAGCTTGGCTCACGGCGAACGTCGCGAAGATTCGTGCGTCGCGCGCACGGCTCACCGCGGCCGTTCGCACGCTCGGCTTTACGGCTGTCGACAGCGAAGCCAACTTCGTCTGGTGTACGCATCCGACACGACCGCTGAAGCCGCTCTACGAACATCTCAAACAAAACGGCATCCTCGTCCGCTTCATGGTCTATGCCGGTTGGGGCGAAGGGTTGCGCATCTCGGTCGGCACCGATGAACAAATCGATATTTGCTTGACGCTGTTGAAGGAAGGGCTTGCGAAAGAGTAGCGTTACATCAGCGATTTTCGGGGCCGCTCGACTAACCGTCAGAATCGGAAAAGTCCGGCGTCGACCGCATGGTAGAATTGGCGTTCCCGGTTCACTTCGTTTTCGAACACCCCGTTGTCTTCAGCTCATGCTTCGCCAAGCCCACATCCAACGTAAGACCGCCGAAACCGAGATCGACCTCGAACTCACGCTCGACGGTTCCGGCAAAGCCGACATTCAGACAGGCGTCGGTTTTATCGACCACATGCTTACGTTGTTCGCCAAGCACGGCGCGCTCGATTTGAAAGTGCGCTGCTCGGGCGATCTACATGTCGACCAGCATCACACGGTCGAAGACGTCGGTATCTGCCTCGGCCAAGCGATTCGTTCGTCGCTCGGCGACAAGGCCGGCATCCGGCGCTACGGCCACTTCACGTTGCCGATGGAAGAGACGCTCGTCACGACCGCGATCGATCTCAGCGGCCGCTATTATCTCGTCTTCAATTCGCCGTTTCCCACGCAGAAGATCGGCGACTTCGACACCGAACTCGTCGAAGACTTTTGGCAAGCGCTGGCGGCGAACGGGCTGTGCAACTTGCACGTCATCCTGCACCACGGTCGCAATAGCCACCACATCAGCGAAGCGATCTTCAAGTGCGCGGCGCGAGCTTTGCGCATGGCCGTCGAACGAGACGAACGAACGACCGGCGTGCCTTCAACGAAGGGCACGCTTAACAGCTAAGCCGGGTCGAAGGACGCGCCCGTTAATTCTTCGGCAGATACTTCGCCAACAAAATGCCTAAGAAGTACAGCACGGTCAGCGGCAGCGCCATCAGGAAGATGCTGTAGGGATCGGCCGGCGTCAGGATCGCCGAGATGACGAAGATGACGAGCACGGCGATGCGCCACTTCTCCAAAAACACGTTGACGGAGAGGACCCCGATACGCTCGAGAAACAGCATCACCAGCGGCAACTGAAAGCTCACGCCGAACCCAAGCGGCAACAGCAGCACGAAGCCGAGCCATTCGCTGATCTTTGGGTCGGGATCGATCCCGAGCGACTGATTGAAGCCGAGCAAGAAGTTCAACACCGGCTCGAAGACGAACAGATAGGCAGTCGCGGCCCCGAGAAAGAAGAGCCCCAGGCTGAACGGTAAGAACATGTAAACGTATTTTCGCTCCGTCGGGTAAAGGCCCGAGGCGACGAACATCCAGATCTGATAGAAGACCCAAGGGCTTGAGACGAGCACGCCGACGACGAGCGCGGCCTTAAGCCAGACGGTGAACACTTCGCTCACGCCGGTTCCTTGCAGCTTGAACCGTGGATCGCTATCGAGCGGGTGCCAGAGCAAGAGCGGCGCTAAGTTCGCACGGTTGTAGCGCGACGGCGGTTCCTCAGGCGTCTTCCCATCGGCAGCCTTCGGCTCATCCGGCTTCACCTTTTTCACGTCGCCGGGAACGAGATCCGTAGGGTTCGCTTCCGTGGTCTTAGTGGCGTCTTCGCCCCCTCCCGGCTTGGCCGCCGCAGGAATTCGCAGCGAGTCGAGCGAGTCTTGAAGCGTCGAGGGATGGACGAATTCCAACTCGAAGATCAGCTCTTTTTCCTCTTTGAGTTGCGGTCGAGCGATCCTCTTAACCTCGTCTAAGGTGTAAGGAATCGGTCTGCCGATGGCGGTTTGTTCTTGCGACCACTTTTCGTATTCCGCTTCCGCAGCGGTGCGGTAGTAGTCCTTCAAGGCGATCTTGAGCGGCCGTTCGATCATCGCGACGACGTAGTCGCCTAAGAAAAAACCGCCGATCGTGCCGATCACCAGCCCGACGATCGCCCTCCAGAGGCAAACTCGCAACTCTTCGAGGTGTTCCCCGAAGGTCATCGTCGTTTCGGCGAAAAGGTCGTCGTCGGACTTCTTGGCGGGCATGACGTGGGGCGGCCGATCGAGGAAGGATTGCTTCAGAGGGTAGGCCGACGAGCGGTGGGCGACGGCAATTCGTTCCTAGAGTTCCATCCCGGTTTTCCTGCCGAATCGGCAGGAAACGCATAGTGATGGTCTTTCTAAGAAGAATCTCGATAATAACAGCCGATCGACCGACCGACAACCAACCGTGATCCGAGTTTGCCCCTCGAATTTTCGATGAAAATCACATCGCCACTTCGCTTTCGCCCGGTTCTCAAGCGCGCCTTGTGGGGCGGCCGACGGCTCGGGGAAGTCCTACGCAAACCGATCGGTGCGGAAGCGGACTATGCCGAAAGTTGGGAAATCGTCGACCATGGGCAAGATCAGAGCGTCGTCGACGCCGGGCCTTGGGTCGGTCGCACGCTCGGCGAACTGACCGCGAACGAAGGGGAATATCTTCTCGGACGCCATCACCCTCAAGCTCGCTTCCCGCTCTTGTTTAAGTTTCTCGATTGCCGCGAGAAGCTTTCCGTGCAGGTTCATCCGGACGATGCTTGCGCGGCGCTGCTCGATCCGCCCGACCTCGGCAAGACGGAAGCTTGGACGATCTTGGATGCCGTACCCGGTAGCTTGATCTATGCCGGATTGAAACGCGGCTTCGACCGTGCGGCACTCGCGCGGGAAGTGAACCGCGGAACCTGCGATCTCACGCTCCATTCCTTCGAGCCGGCCAAAGGAGAATGTCTGTTCTTGCCCGCCGGTGTCGTCCATGCGCCGGGCGGAGGGCTTCTTATCGCCGAGATTCAGCAAGCCAGCAACACGACGTTCCGCCTCTTCGACTGGAACCGCACCGATGCCGCCGGCCGCGCGCGCCAACTCCACATCGATCAAGCGCTCGATTCGATCGACTATGACTACGGGCCCGCTCTGCCGCAAAGTCCTCGCCCCACGGACGAGCGACAAGTCGAACGACTCGTGACTTGCGAGCAATTCATCTTGGAGCGGCTGTTGCTTACGGATCCGTATGCGATTCCGGCCGACGAGCGGTTTCGAATTCTCGCGGTCGTTTCCGGCGCTGCGATGATCGGCGCAGAAACGTTCGCCGTCGGGGAGACCTGCTTGGTTCCGGCGTCGCTCGGCGGCGTGACCATCGTGCCGCAAGGACAAGCCGTCGTCCTTTCGGCATTTCTTCCCTAGCTCCTGTCGACCGGCGCTCACCGCTACAACCGGCGCAATGCTAACGGCGCGACGTCATAAGCGGCGTCTCCGGCGAACCATTGAAGTCGAATTCTCCGCCGGACGATGCCAACCTCAGCGGCATTGCCGGCCCTCTCAGGCGCATCTGAAGGTCGGCGATTCCGGTCGAACGCTCGAAGATCCGCACCCTTGGAAGGGTGCGAGCCGCGGCATGAGGAAGACCTCGATGGATCGAATCCTAAAGCTATCGTTCATCGCCATCACGCTCGCATCTGCGACGGGCTGCCCCGGCACCGGCAAGCCGCAACTGTTTTCGCCGTTCGGCCCCTCAGCCAAAGCGCAGCGCGTAGAAGCTCAGCGATTCGATCCGTATCCCGAAACGAACATCGGGCCGCGCGTCGAAGGGGGACGTCCCGATGGCTACACGGCGCCTCCGCCGGAGACGCAACGAGGTCGGCCCAATCAATGGAACGCCCCGGCTTACGGGAGCTAGCCGGCGGTTCGCTGAGGCTGATTCTCGCGATCGAGGCCCAATGGCTTCGCCGGCATCACGACGCCGGCAGAAACATCCCTTGGGGTAGGTCGACGCTTCGCGTATAGTCCGCGGCCCTTGGTTGCCGTGACATGCTCGGAGGAGAACCGCGATGGCTCGCGTCGAAAAATTTGTTTTGCTCGTCGCGCTCGTCCTGTCCGTAGCGGGCTGCCGAGGCAATCCGCAATTCGGCACGCCGAAATTGCTCGAACCGGCCGGCTCCGAAACGTATCAGCAAACGCGAGCCCAACGATTCGACCCCTATCCCGACACGAATATCGGCCCGAATGTCGAAGGGGGGCGACCCGAAGGCTACACCCAACCTCCTCCGGAACCTGCGCGCGGGCGGGCGAATCAATGGAATGCCGCCCCTGCTTTCGGCAGCTAAGCGGGCCGTCGGCGACGATTCTCGATCGGTTCTTAGCCGCTGAGCGATTCGAATTCGCCCCTGGGTGTCGGGGCGGCAGCGGATTATGATGGCGTCTTCGTCTTGAGCGGCCGGCGTTTCTGCGCGGTTGCTCTTTCTGCGTCGTGCCTTGGTGCGCGTCGTGCGCCCCCCATCATTCGTCTGAGCATTGCCATGTCGTTCGACAATAAGAAGCCGTCGCGTAATCCCCGCTCGTTGCAGCGAGGACCCTATAAGAAGCCGCAGCGCCGCAAGCGTTCGAGCGGCGCTCGCTCGGAGGGGGACGTTGCCGACGGCATCCGCTTGCAAAAGGTCATGGCGGCAGCGGGAATCGGCAGCCGGCGGCACTGCGAAGAACTCATCGAGGCAGGCCGGGTGCAGATCGACGGCAGTACGGCGAAAATCGGGGCTAAGATCGACCCGGCGAAGAACGTCGTGCGGGTCGACGGCGAGATCGTCAAAGCGAGCGCCGAGCCGGTTTACTATTTGGTGAACAAGCCGGAAGGGGTCGTGAGCACGAACAACGATCCGTCGGGCCGGCCGCGCGTGATCGACCTGGTGCCGATCACCGATCGCGAGCACTTGTTCACGGTCGGTCGCCTCGATCTTTCGAGCGAAGGCTTGATCCTCGTCACCAACGACGGCGAACTTGCCAACCAACTCACGCACCCACGCTACGGTGTCGATAAGACCTACCTCGCGCTCGTCGCGGGCCAACCGGACCAGTCCGTGTATCAGAAGCTTCGCCAAGGGGTGCATCTCGCCGAAGGGACGGCGCGTTGCGTGAGCGTTTACGTGAAGCGCGCTTTGCCGCAGAGCACGCTGCTGGAGATCGTGCTCAACGAAGGAAAGAATCGCGAGATTCGCCGCATCCTCGCCAAGGTCGGGCACAAAGTTCTCAAGCTCAAACGTTCGGCGATCGGCGACGTTACGTTGCATGGTCTCAAGCCGGGCGAATATCGCAAGCCGACGCGCGAAGAACTCAAATCGCTGCGCGAAGCGATGCACAACAAGAAAGTGCCTCGCCCGATCAAGCCGGCTGCCGAGCAGAACGAAGATGACGAAGATAAGTTGACGGCCGGCCCGATCGTGGTTTCCCCGGCTAAGCCGAACGGGCGATCTTCTCCGCGGCCCGATGCCGATGAAGACGCCCAGCCGAAGCGCCCGTACTCGCCCCGGCCCGAGGCCGTTCGCGTGACGGGGATTCGCCCCGACAAGCGTGCGGTGGAGGGGGCAGGGGGTAAGAAAACTTCGGGTGCTGCTGGAAAACAGAACGACGGACAACGGAGTAAGCCGGCATCGAAGGGGAAATTCGAAAAGCGTCCGTTCAGCGCTCCGCCGACGACGAGCCGACGCGAAGACGGCGGCGGGGCAGGGCGGCGCGATCGTGGGAATCGCGCGGCGGCGTCCGGTGCGCCTGCGAAAAAACCGTTCGGCAAGAAGTTTGCCGCAGGACGCCCTGCCAAGACCCGACCGGAAGGGAATCGCGACAGCGGATATTCGACGGAAGCGACGCCGCGGCCGACGAGCGACGCCGGCTTCCCCGGCAAGAAACGCTCGAAGCCGGCCTTCGACGATCACAAGAAGAAAAAAGGACCACCGCCAAAAGGCTTCGGGACGATCATCGGCGATTAGAAATCGGTGACCGATTCCGTTCAGCTGGCCGGTGCATCGGGAACGACTAAGCAGGAGCAAACGAGCCTTGGGTACGCACGACGCTTATTTCTCAGATCGAGCCTGTCACCAAACCGTAGTCGTCGTCGAGAACGTCCGCCTCGCGCGCGACACTTACCGAGTTCGGTTTCATGGTTCGGAGTTGGCACGGCGCGTCGTGCCGGGACAATTCCTCATGCTCCGTTTGCACGGGCTCAATGATCCTCTGCTCGCGCGGCCGCTAGCGCTGTACGACACGGTCGTCGACGATCGGGGCGAGCCGATCGGGGTGGATGTCGTCTACTTGGTCGTCGGTAAGATGACGTCGCGCCTCGCACAACTCGGCCCCGGCGCAAAGCTCGACGTCTGGGGGCCCCTCGGCAATGGGTTCGACCCGGTGCCGACCGATCATTTAATTATGGTCGCCGGCGGGATCGGGCAAACGCCTTTCATGGCACTGGCTCGTGAGCAGACCGGCTTACGAGCCTACGGCGAGCCGCGCCGCACGGCAGGATCCGCCTCGCGAACGACGCTCTGCTATGGAGCGCGCAGCAAAGAGTATTTGGCCGGAGTCGACGATTTCCGTGCGCTCGGGATCGATGTTCGCATCAGCACCGACGACGGCTCTGCGGGGCATCGCGGTTTCGTAACGGAGTTGCTTCGTCAAGCGCTCGATGAGACGGCCGCCGCTTCGCAAACGGCGCACGTCGTTTGTTGCGGGCCGGAAAAGATGATGGAAGCGGTCGCGAAACTGACCGGCGAACGCAGCGTCGCCTGTCGCCTCTCGCTGGAAACGCCGATGGCTTGCGGCATCGGCATCTGCTTCAGTTGCGTCACGAAAGTAAAAGACGACGACGGCAGTTGGGACTACCGGCGAACGTGCGTCGAAGGGCCGGTGTTCGATGCGCAGAAGATCTTGTTCTGAGATCTTATTCCGACCAGCCGCAAAAGTAGAAATGCAAAAGGCAAAAGCAGGAGAGCGATGCTCCCGCTTTTGCCTTCTGCATTTGGCTGTAAGCTTCCCGCCTTCTCGGCGGCTTCTACTTCTTGGCTTGCTTGGCGGTCTTCAAGGCCTTCGAGAGGCGGCTCTTGACCCGCGCGGCTTTGTTCTTGTGGATCACGCCACGGCTCGCGGCCCGATCGAGCTTCGCTTGAGCGACGACGATTTCGGTCTTCGCGGCATCGACGTTTCCGGCGGCCGTCGAGGCCCGAACCGACTTCACCTTCGTCCGCAACTCGGCCTTCACGGCACGATTACGAATCTTCGCGGCGGTACTTTGCTTCAAACGCTTCTTAGCACTTTGGGTATGTGGCATGGTCTTTGGCCGGAACTCTCAATAAAAAACAGGGCGAATATAAAACCGCAACGCTCGGGACGTTGGACGGGAAACGATGACGAAAAAATACGACCGGGGCAAGTTACGGCTTAGAGGGCCGTCTGCGACCGAGGGCCGTCGGTATGCCGGGATGCGTCATTCCGCATCCGGATCGTTGCCATTCTCACGAATTCGTCCGATCTTGTCCAGTCGTTCCGCGACGTCCTTATAGCCGAAATCCGAGCTTGCCAGGAGGTTGTAATGCTTCTCCGCGGCTTCCCATTCCTTGAGATGTTCGGCAATTCGGCCTGCTTTGTAGATGGCTCCCTTGTAGGCGTCCGGATCGCGCTCGGAAATTTCACCGATCGCGTGTTCGTAGTGCTGCATCGCGAGGCGGTATTGCTTCAAGGCATAAAAGCAATCGCCGAGGGCTAAATAGACCGGGCCCTTACGCTTAGAATCGCTCTTAGCTTCTTGAAAGAGCTTGATTGCGTCGGTGTACTTGTTGGCCCGCTGCAAACGAACCGCTAGCTCGTATTTGAAGCCGAGGTTGGTCGGATACCGGTCGCACCGCTTCCCGTAGACTTCCGTTTCCTTGTTGTTCAATTCGACGCGCATTCGGTTGTAAAGATCGATCGCTTCGGGCGTCCGTTCGGTCTTGGCCTTTTGCTCGGCGATCATCATGTGCTTGCGAGCCTGTCGAAGTTCCGCATCTTCGTACCGCTCTTGAATCATCGGGTTGCCGCCGCCGGAAGCCTCGAGGGCTTTCTTCATGATCGCGGCGGCTTTGTCGAACAACTCATCCTTCATATAAAGGTCGTTGAGCTCGATGTAGTTGTTCATCTCGCTCGGCTCTTTCGCGATCGCACGGATCAGCTTTTCCATCGGCGAGAGGGCGGCCTCTTCGTTTTCGGCCGCGGTGGCGCCGAATTTGTTTTTGCGTACGTCGCGCGCGCTCTCCGCTCCTTCATAGCCGCCCCGATCGATGGTCTTCTTCACCGCCAGGTTGCTCATCGCGCGGAGCGCTTCTTCGTCTTTAGGAATCGCTTTAATGACGCGGTTGAAGCAATAAATCGCGTCTTGATATTGGCCGACGCGGTCGTAGGCGCGCCCCAATAGTCGATTCGCTTCCGGATCTTCCACGTCGGCGTCGAGCGACTGCCGCAGATACTCGATCTGCGCCTCATCGAATTCTTGCGCTTCGCAGGCCCTGGCGATGTCGCCTAAAATCCCGGCGTCCCAAGGGTTGTCCTTCAGCGCTTCCAGGCCGGTCTTGAGGGCTTCGTCCCACTTCTTCTGTCGCATGGAATTCTTCAGCGACATCTTCGCTCCGGCGAGCTTTAAGCCGGCGAGCTTGGCCCCCTTCTTGTTGTTGTTGTACTTCTTGCTCAAGTTCGACAACATCGCCTTCACGTAGATCGGATTGCTCGGATCTCCGATCACGGCCTGAATGTACATGTCGGCGGCATAATCGAAGTTGCCGGTCGCCGAAGTTTTGGTGCCGTGTTCGAAGAACTTTTGAAGGCGCGCACGCACGGCGGGTGCCAGAGGCTGACGTCCCGGTTTCTCGTCTGTAGACATCTGGCAAACCGCAAGGGATGGGGTACGGCGACACGCAACGGCAAGTTATGATAAATGTCGAGCTCGTCGAACGGGCCGCGATTTTATTGCGCACCATCGTCCGATTTCGACACCATCAGCATCTTACCTATTAGCATTATCTTAGCACCGCGCGGAGTCAACACAACGAACCGGAAGCGCCGGCGTCGTTTATCGCCATGAATCCGCCCGCCTCTCCATCCCCCGATCGAAATCCTCCGGCGAGCGATCGGGCGAGTGAAACCGAACTCTATCCGCAGCCGCAGGTCTCGCTCGTCGGGGCCGGCCCGGGCGATCCGCGGCTCATTACCCTGCGAGGGGTCGAGCGTCTCCAGGCGGCCGACGTCGTGCTGTACGACTATCTCGTCAACGCCGAACTGCTCGAACATTGCCGCTGCGATGCCGAATTGATTTGCTTGGGAAAACATGGTCGCGATCGAATTCTTTCCCAGGCCGAGATCAATGCCCGAATGACCGCGGCGGGGCTCGCGGGCAAGCGTGTCGTACGGCTCAAAGGGGGCGATCCGGCCGTGTTTGCGCGCTTCGGCGAAGAGCGGGACGCGCTCGAAGCTGCCGGCCTGACTTATGAAGTGGTTCCCGGCATCACGACCGCGCTCGCCGCCGGCAGCCACGCCGGAATCGCACTGACCGATCGCCACTGTGCTTCGGCCGTGGCCTTAGTCACCGGGCATGAACAGGACGAGCAACAAGCCACGAAGCTCGACTACGGCGCGCTCGCGCAGTTTCCCGGCACGCTTGTTTTCTACATGGGCGTGACCAACGCAGCGGAGTGGACCGGCGCACTCATCGCCGCCGGCAAGCCCGCCTCGACTCCGGTTGCCGTCGTACGACGCTGCTCCTGGCCCGATCAGACGACGCTGATTACGACACTCGGCGAAGTCGCGGCGACGATGCGCGATGCGAAGCTCCGCCCGCCGGTATTGACGATCGTCGGCGAGACGGTCGACAGTCGTTCGACCCACTCTTGGTTTACCGAACGACCGTTGTTCGGGCAGAAGATTCTCGTCACCCGACCGACCGAGCAAGCGACCGCGGTGCGCAATCGACTCCGCGAACTCGGGGCCGAAGTGTTGATTCAACCGGCGATCGAGATCGGTGAGCCCGAGAGTTGGGAGTTGGTCGACGAAGCGCTGCGCAATTTGAAACGTTTCGATTGGATGGTGTTTTCCAGCGTGAATGGCGTGCGAGCCGTGATGGGTCGTCTGCGGCATCTCGGACTCGACGCGCGCAGCCTGGCTCCCGTACGGCTTGCAGCGATCGGTCCCGGCACGGCCGATTGTTTGAATGAGTATCAACTGCGGGCCGATCTCGTACCGCAGGAGTTTCGCGCGGAGGCGCTGGCCGCGGAGTTGGCGGCGGAAATCGTGCGGGGGAGGAGCCGCTTTCTGTTGATTCGCGCGAGCCGCGGCCGAGAGATCTTGGCCGATACGCTGCGCGCGGCCGGGGGCGAGGTCGAGCAAGTCGTGGCGTATCGTAGCACGGACGTCGCCGCGCCTCAGGCGGAGATTGCCGCGGCGCTCGCGGCCGGAAAGATCGATTGGGTCTCGGTCACTAGTTCGGCGATTGCCCGTTCTCTGGCAGTGCTCTTCGGAGATGGTCTGCGTAAGACGAAGCTCGCGAGCATCAGCCCGATCACAAGCGCCGTGCTGCGCGAACTCGGCTATGAGCCGGCAGCCGAAGCGACGACCTACACGCTCGATGGGGTCGTCGCGGCAATCCTAAAAGCCAAGGAGACGAGCTAAGGCAGCTCGCGCAATGTCGTCACGCTCACGTAGCCCAAGAGCAACGAGGCGACCATGAAGCCGTAGTCCATCGTCGGGCTTGCGCTTTGAAACGGCCAGCCGGCGAAAGCATCGGCGGCGAAAATCACGAGCATCGCCAAAGCAACGACCAGACCGATAATCGTGAGAACTTTTAGCATGGGCTGATGTCGGACTCGAAAGGTGGTAACGCGGGCCGAGGTCTCTACCTCGAAGAGGAGGGCGAGAAGCACAGTATAATTGCCGGCTTGCATCAAGCCCAGAGACCGTAGCTTGCCTTCTAAACTACGTGAATACCCTGATTGCCTTTGTATTTAAGGCATTTCCCGGTTTCAGTAGGCCGCAAGGTTGAACTTGGGCCATAATTTTGATAACCCTGTCGCCCCGCTTGTGTCATGGATGTCATAGGCAGACGCAGTCGTCTGAAAAGGTACTCGTATGATGATGACGGATCAAACCGTGGCCCGACCGATCGTGAAGCCGATCCCGAACCCTTGGGAAGCGTTTCGCCGGCAGATGCGCGTCGGCAAACGTTGGGCCTATTTCGATCATGCGGCCGTCGCCCCGCTTTCAGGGCCGGCGCTCGATGCGCTGGAAGCCTGGGCGCGCGACGCCGCCGAAAACGGCGACGTTCATTGGCCCCTCTGGGCGAAGCGGTTGGAAAACGTACGCCGTCAGTCGGCGAAGTTGCTCCATGCCGACGTCGACGAAGTTGCGCTCATTCGTAATACGACCGAAGGGGTGAACCTCGTTGCCGAAGGTTTTCCATGGAAAGCCGGAGACAACATCGTTACGCTCGGCGACGAGTTTCCTACGAACCGAATTCCGTGGCAAAACCTCGCAGCGCGCGGCGTTGAGACGCGGCTCGTATCGCCCGCCGGCCCGAGCGAGGAGATCGACGCCGATCTCGATCGCCTGCTCGCGGCCTGCGATAGCCGGACGCGGATCGTCTCGGTCAGTTGGGTCGGCTATGCGAGCGGTCGGCGATTCGACGTCGGCAAGCTTGCCGAAGCGGTTCACTCACGCGGCGCATTATTGTTTCTCGACGCGATCCAAGGGCTCGGCGTTTTCCCGCTTGATGTCCATGCCACCGAGGTCGACTTCCTTGCCGCCGACGGGCACAAATGGTTGCTGGGTCCGGAAGGAGCGGGACTGTTTTACGTGCGCCGCGACTTGCTGAATGTATTGCGCCCGATCGGCATCGGTTGGAACAGCATCGTCGACGGGCACGACTTCGCGCACGTGGAATGGCAACTCAAGCCGACCGCGGCGCGCTACGAAGGGGGGACGATGAACACCGGGGGCTTCATCGCGCTGGGGGCGAGCTTAGCCTTGCTCGCAGCGTACGACACGCCGACCGGTTCAATACCCGCTTCGACGGCCGGCGGCGCAATAAACGCGATCGGCCGTCGCGTGCTCGAGCTCACGGAGTCGGCATGCCGTCGGCTGCGCGAGGTGCGTGCCGTCGTGCTGAGCGATCGGCGTCCGTCGGCCGCTTCGGGAATCGTCTCGTTCGAGCTGCCGGGCAAGAATCCGATCGGCGTCCGACGTCATTTGCTCGATCATGGGGTCGTCGTGAGCTGCCGCGCGGGAAAGCTGCGGATCAGCCCGCATGCGTACAACAACGACGAAGATCTCGAGCGCTTGATCGCGGCCCTTCGTTCGGCCGAGTAGCCACGGCCGCCGAACGGGAAACGACGCGGTCTCGCGAATTCCACGGATGCAAACTGGAAACCGCGGCGTTTCTCTGTTAGCTTCCGATGCTTGAATAAGCTTCTTACGAAGCGGCATCCGGAACTTCAGGACGTTACAGGGCATGAGCAAAGCGAAGCCTCGCACGGCGGTGTACACCGGATCGTTCGATCCGATCACGCTCGGGCATTTGAACGTCATCGAGCGCGCCGCCGATCTCGTCGACAAGTTGTTCGTCGGCGTCGGCATCAATACCGGCAAGGCTCCGCTGTTCACGATCGATGAGCGCGTCGACTTGGTTAAGAAAGCGGTGAAGCATCTCGCCAACGTCGAAGTGCGGAAGTTCGACGGCTTAGCGGTGACGTTCGTACGCGACTGCGGAGCCCGCGTGATGGTGCGCGGAGTCCGGCCGTTGCAGGACGTCGAAGCCGAGTTCACGATGATGCTCGCCAATCGCCAACTCGACGCCGGAATCGAAACCGTGCTGCTGATGGCCGACAAAGAGTTCGCGCACGTTTCGAGTTCGCTGATCAAGCAAATCGCGCCGCTCGCCGGTGACGCGGAACTGGCCCACTTCGTGCCGAACGTCGTCATCACCGAGCTGAGAAGCAAGATGAAGAAAAACTCGCCCGAAGGAAAACCGACGCCGGAAAAGAAAAAGAGCAAGTAGCCGCTACGATAGGTCAGCTGAAATTCGTTAATCCCTGAGACATTCGACTGTAAGGCTTCCCAATATGTCTGCTTCCGCGATCGACCTTCGTAGCGATACTGCGACGCGCCCTACTTCCGCCATGCGGGCCTTCATGGCCGCGGCCGAAGTGGGAGACGACGTCTCCGGAGAAGATCCGTCGATCAATCGACTCCAGGAACGAATCGCGGCGCTCTTAGGCAAGGAAGCGGCGCTGTTCGTGCCGTCGGGTACGATGTCGAACCAGATCGGCGTGCGGCTGCATTGCGTGCCCGGCGACGAAATCATTTTGGAAGAGACGGCGCATATTTACGCCTACGAGCAAGGGGGCGTTGCGCAACTCAGCGGCTGTGCGACACGCACCGTTCGGGGCGAGTACGGCATCTTCGGGCTCGATCAGATTCGCGACATGATCCGGCCCGACAATGCACACTATCCGCGCACGCGGCTGTTATGCATCGAGAACACGAGCAACCGCGGCGGCGGAACGGTGTGGCCGCTCGAGCGCGTCGAAGAACTTTGCGATTGGGCACACGGCCAAGGACTCGCTACGCATCTCGACGGCGCGCGGCTCTTCAATGCCGTCGTGGCGACGGGAATCGCGGCCGATCGTTGGGCGGCACACTTCGACACCGTGAGCGTTTGTTTCAGCAAGGGACTCGGCGCGCCGGTCGGTTCGGCGATTTGCGGCCCGCGAAAGCTGATCGACAAAGCGCTGCGCGTGCGTAAAGTCTTCGGGGGCGGGATGCGCCAAGGGGGCATCATCGCCTCCGGCGCGCTCTACGCACTCGACAACAACATCGATCGGCTGGCGGACGACCACGGCAACGCCCGGCGCTTCGCCGAACTGATTCGCAACGTCGAAGGGATCAAGCTCGACCCGCCGAAGATCGAAACGAACATCGTCTTCTTCCACGTCGACCCGCGACTAGGAACGGCGGCGGATTTCGCCGGGCGGCTCAAGCGGGCGGGGCTCTTAGTCGGCGCGCTCGCCAAGCAAACGATTCGCGCCGTGACGCATCTCGACGTCACCACGGCCGACATCGAACAAGCCGCCGCGATTCTCAAAACCACGGCAGCGGAAGTCTTAGACGCGGCCCGCCCGATCGCCAAAGCCGGTGGTGCCTACGCCTAGCCGCGGCAACATTCGCCGTGCTTACGTTGAGTCGAAATCAAGCGCTTCCCGCCAGGACCGCCGCTCGGCGAACTCTGCCGATGCCGAGGATGTAGGCCGCGGTGCGGAGACTGCATTTTTGCTCGCGCGAGATGTTCCAAACTTGCTCGAACGCTTCGGAAAGAATCCGATCTAGCTCCTGCCGGCAGCGATTGAGCGTCCAAGAATAGTGTTGCCGGTTTTGCACCCATTCGAAGTAGCTCGCGGTCACGCCGCCGGAGTTCGCCAAGATGTCGGGCACGACGAGAATATCGCGGGCCGTCAGGATATCGTCGGCATCGACGTTCGTCGGGGCGTTGGCCGCTTCGATGATGATCGGCGCTTGAATCTTGGCGGCGTTGTGCTTGGTGATCACGTTGCCGAGTGCGGCCGGAATGAGAATGTCGGTATCGAGCTCGAGCAAGTCTTCGTTGGAAATGACTTCGCCGCCGGTAAAGCCGTGTAGCGAGCCTTTGTGCTCGATGACGTAGCGAAGCGCCGCGGGAATATCGAGCCCTTCTTTGCGATAGTAGGCGCCGCTCACGTCGCTGATCGCCAAGATCTTGCATTCGGTTTCGTGTAGAAACTTCGCGGCAAACGTGCCGACGTTGCCGAAGCCTTGAATCGCGACGCGCGTGTTCTGCGGCTTGCGGTTCATCCGTCCGAGTAGTTTCAGCGTGATGATCCCTACTCCGCGCCCGGTCGCCTCTTCGCGCCCCGGCAAGCCGTGCATCTCGACCGGCTTTCCGGTCACGCAGGCGGGGGAGAAGCCGTGGTACTTGCCGTATTGATTCATGATCCACGACATCACTTTATCGTTCGTCCCCATGTCCGGAGCGGGGATGTCGATGTCGGGTCCGAAGATGTCGTGAATGCCGTCGATGAATTTGCGCGTGATCGCTTCAAGCTCGCGACTGCTGAAGGTCTTCGGGTCGATCGCGAGCCCTCCCTTCGCGCCGCCGTAGGGCAAGTTCACCACAGCGGTCTTCCAAGTCATCAGCGCGGCCAGTGCGCGAACCTCGTCGAGATCGACTTCCGGATGGTAGCGGAAGCCACCCTTCATCGGGCCGCGCGCGTTGTCGTGCTGCACCCGATAGCCGATGAAGGTTTCGATCTCGCCGGAGTCGCGCGTGATCGGCACTTGCACCTGGATTTCGCGCTTCGAGGTCAGCAGAAGTTTGCGGATCGACGGTTCAAGCTCCAAACGATCGGCCGCCCGGTCGAAATACAGCTTCATTGAATCGTAGGCGTTCATGACCGTGGCCTCTCGGAGCTAGACAATGGGGGGTGCGATCGGCGTTGCTCGTATCTAGTTGGCTAATATCAGTTTACGTTGGTTTTTGCGAAGTGGTTCACCAACGGCGAAGCCGTATATTACTCGTCGCCGAAGCGGAGCGGCAAGCAGCCTTTTCGTGGGAGAACGGCCGCTTAAGGGCGGGTTTTGCGGCCGAACTTGCCCCGTTCGGCCAAATTCGGGGTCGCAAGGCCGTGTCGGGAACCGACTTTACGCTCCGTGCGTCCAATCCGTCGGTCGAAATCGTCGGAAGGATCAAAAACGGCGTTCCGGTTGTAATATCGAACGGTGTGGAGCGAATGTAGAAGTCGTAGGTTAATTTCAATGAGCTTTTGCCAAGTCGGCATCGCTCAGGGTAAATTAAAGGGTTGGAATAGAGAGTCCGAGACGAGCTATCGGCAGACCGAATGCGGGGGGCGTGCGACGCCGCCTCGCTGCCGCCGATTGGCCCCACCAGGAAAGCGCATCCCCAAGAAGGATGCGATTGCGCCCATGTCGTTTCCCGTTGAATCGTTTTGGAAGTTAGTCGTCGATGCGCAACTTCTCACGTTGGAAGATTGCCATCGGCATCATGCCGGCTGGCTACAGCAAAACCCGCAAGGGGGCGACGCTCAGAGTCTCGCCGAGTTTCTCGTAGCGACGAACGTCATCAGCCGCTACCAAGCGTCGATCTTGCTCGCGGGCCGAGCCGGGCCGTTCGTCTACGGCGACTACCGAATCTACGACCGGATCGAGTCGGGCCGACTCTCCGGAATCTTCCGCGCCCTCCACATTCAAACGATGCATCGGGTCTGTCTGCAATTTCTCACCGCCGAACAAGCGGCATCACCCGAAGCGGTCGCGTATCTCACGCAACGCTCTACGCTCACGTCGCAAGTCAGCGCGGGCTGCCCCAACTTGCTGCGCTGCTACCATTTGGTCGATCTCGGGCCGTTCAAGTTTTTCGTGTTGGAAGATCTGCAAGGGAAGCGTGTCGAGCGGCTGCTGCAACAGCAAGGCGCGATGAAGCCGAGCGAGGCTTGCCGTATCATCCGTCAAGCGGCGCTCGGATTGGCTCGGATGCACTCCATGCAGCAAGCGCACGGCGATGTGCGCCCGTCGAACATTTGGGTCGATGCCGCCGTCGCGGGTGCCAAAGGGACCGTGAAGATGTTGCAGTTCCCGATGGTGCGCGATCCGCTTGCGCCGCCGATCGAATGGCGTAAGCAACTCGCGCTCGGCGACGGGAAGATCCCGCCGGAAGCAGACTTCGTCGCTCCGGAGTTGATCGGCGGCGGCGTTGCCGATGCTCGGAGCGATATCTATCAGCTCGGTTGCAGCTTCTATCAGATGCTTACGAATAAACCGCCGTTCGCCGGCGAGACGTTGCGCGCGAAGTTGGAAGGGCATCTGAAGGAACAACCGACGCCGATCCACAAGCTGAATCCGAACGTGCCGACCGATCTTTCCAAGCTCATCGGCTACATGTTGCAAAAGAAACCCGAGATGCGGTTTCAGCAGGTCTCGGTGGTCGTCGAGAAGTTGGTGCCGTTTATGTCGACGGCCGAGTCGCAAATGCAACCGCCGCCGCCGAGCCGAAATGCGACTGCCTACGACGCTTGGATTGCCGAGACGTTGAATGCCGCCGCGGCGGCCGCTGCCGCGAACCCCGGCTACGGGCACGGCACGCAGCAAGCGCCGCAACAGCAGCAACCGATGCAACAACATCCGATGCAGCAGCCCATGCAGCAAGCTCCGATGGGAGGGCAATACGGAGCCGCGCCGAATCCTTATAATCAACAGCCCGCTCAGTTCGGCCAACAGCCCGCTCCGTATGGTCAGCAACCGGCATCGCCGTTCGGTCAGCAGCAGCCTGCCGCTTTCGGTCAACAACCGGCTCCTTTCGGACAACAGCCGGCCTCCCCGCAGCCGTTCGCCGCGCCGCAACCTTTCAGTGCGCCGCAGCCGTTTGCCCCGCCGATGGGTTCGGCACCGGCCGGACCTGCCGTCGGAACAAGCGAAACCTATCAACCGAAGAAAGGTTCATCGTTCGGATTGATCGCGATCTTGATCGCGGTGCCGCTCCTCGGCGCGGCCGGCTACTTCGGTTGGGATCGGTTTATGAAGAAGCGCCCCGGCTTGCCGCCGGAACGCGTCGCTCTCCGACCGAATGCCACCGGAACGGCCGTTAAGAAGCCCGTGCCTACGGGCACCGCTCCTACGCCGACGGCGACGGCCGCCGCTCCTAAGGGAGTCGCGGTTCCTAAACGAGATCTCATCGCCTCGACCGGTGCGGATCCGATGTACGACTCGCCGACCGCCGGAAAGCCGCTTAGCCTAAGCCACATGGTGCCGGGCGTGCAGATGGTGATTGCCGTCCGTCCCGCCGAAATCGTCAAGCATGCGGAATCGGCAAACCTTCTCGACCCGAAAGTTTCCGGTTCGCTCGGGCCGTGGCTCGCAACCACCTTACCGACGATCACCGGCGTGCCGAACGAAACGGTCGAGCAAGTCATCGTCGGCATTCTCGATGGTCCTAGCTCCGACGCGGTTCGCTATGCCTACGTGGTTCGATACAACACGGTCGTTGCCGAGGCAGACTTGCTCAAGGCCTGGGGCGGACCCACGGAAGAAATGAGCGACACGACGAAGATCTACGTCAAAGACGGAACCGCTTATTACTTACCGACGAGCGAGCAAGGCAAGGTCGCCGTGGTCGTGCCGAAGGAAGAAATCGCCGGCGTCTTGAAATATAAAGGTTCGCCGCCGCAACTCCGTTTGGAGTTGGAATATTTGGTGCAGTCGGCGACCGATACGGATCGCCACCTCACGATGCTTTACACCCCATACTTCTTAGAGTCGGGCGGCAAGAGCTTGGTCGCCGGACCCGTGCAGACGGGCCTGCCCGCCATCAATTGGTTGCTCACCGGGGTCGGCTTGCCGCAATTGGCGTCGGCGGGCGACGGCAGCACTGCCGATGGAGGTGGCCTCGCCGACGGCGGCGCAATGTCGGGGTCGATGAATTCCGAAGATGCCTTGCCGCCCAAAGCGATTGCCTTCAGCGCCCACCTCGGCGATGCGTTTTTCTACGAGCTCCGTACCTATAACGGTGCCGCGACGGCGTTCACGGAAGCCTTGGCCGAACCGTTGTTCAATCGTGTGAAAGAAATTCCGAAGCGGGTCGAAGCCTATGTGCTGAGTTCTCGGCTATCGCCTTATAGTCGGGCCGTGTTGTTCAAATTTCCCGGCATGGTGAAGTTCGTCGACAGCCACGTGCGCGCAGGCTGCGCCGATCGGCAGATCGTGTTGCGCGGGTACATGCCCGCCATCGCGGCACACAACATTCTCCTCGGTGCCTATCTCTGTTTGCTCGAATCCCCGAGCGCCGTCGCTGCGCCGACCGCGGTCGCAAAAGGCCCGGCGAGCCCCGCCGCCACGGCCGGGCTGACCGGCGCCCAAGCGGCGATCAAGAAACCGATGTCGCTCACCTTCGACCGCAACAATCTCGAAGTGACGATGCAATTGATCGCGGAAGAAATCGGAGTGCCGATCGAAATCATCGGAACCGATCTGCAGCTCGAAGGGATCACGAAGAATCAATCGTTCGGACTCGACGAAAAGGTTCAGCCCGCCGATCAGATCTTGCGTACGATCATGAAGAAAGCCAATCCCGACGGCAAGTTGGTGTACGTCATCAAGCCAAAGAAGCCGGGAGATCCCGACATGATCTTCATCACGACGCGCGCCGCCGTAGAGAAGCGGAAAGACAAGCTTCCGGCCGAACTCGTCGCGGCTCCTCCTGCGAAGAAATAAGGCAAGAGTAGCAACGACGCGGAAGCTTGCGCGACCCGTTCTTTGAGTCGGACTTCGAGGCGTGCATCGTGGAATTGTTTTCCGTAGCCTGCATCACGTGCCGAGCCAAGATCAAGGTTCGGAGTATGTCGGCGATCGGACAAGTGCTCGCTTGCCCGCGCTGCGGCGGTATGGTCGAGATCTCTCCGCCGATGGGTTGGAAGCCGCCGGCCGGCAAACCTGAGCCGGAAGCGAAACCCCAGGCGAGACCCACAACGACGGATCGCCTAGAACCTCCGGTGCCTGCCGCCGCCGTGACGCCGACCGAAGGTTATGTCGGCATCGCCGAACCGGTCCTCGACGACGATCCGCTCGCCGAAGCGATGCGGCTTTCCGCCGAGCGCGAACGGTCGCAGCGCAAGTTACTGCTCGTCGGCGGAGCGTGCGCCGGAGCGGCACTCTTGGTATTAGGGCTTTGGTTCGGTTTCCGCAAGCCGACGGAGGAACCGACCGCGAGCAATACTAAGGCTCCGGAAGTCGCGCCCCCTGCGCCGTTGCCGAGTCCCACGCCGAAGGTAATTCCCACCGCAACGGCCGCGGCGATTTCGTCGCCTCCCGCGCCGGTTCCATCGGCTTCGTTGCCCGTGCCGACACCGACGTCCTCGGCACCGGTCGTTCCCGTGCCGAGCGCTACATCGC
The DNA here is from genome assembly GCA_021413845.1 of Planctomycetia bacterium. Lineage (NCBI taxonomy): Bacteria > Pseudomonadati > Planctomycetota > Planctomycetia > Planctomycetia bacterium. The sequence goes on from JAIOPP010000075.1 coordinate 115,026, forward strand.
CTCCGCCTCCCGTGCCGCTCGCGACACCGACTGCGACGCCCTCTGCAACGGCCCTCGCACGTATCGATCCGCCGTCGAAGATACCGCCGCTGCCGGTCCCTAGTGCGACTCCCATTGCAAAAGGGACGAAGCCTCTCGTAGCGGTTCCCCTACCGGAAACGGAAGCTCGGTTGGCGATGAAAGCTCCCGTGATCGATCTGTCCGGAACGACACGCAAGAACGCGCTCGACGTCGTCGGCCGATTGGCCGGAGTCGGCATCCGATACGACTGGGATACGCTTGCTCCGGCGTCTCTCAAGCTTTCCGAGCAGGTGACGCTCAAGCTGCGTGATGTGTCGTATGCCGAAGCATTAAAGAAGATCCTCGAACCGGTCCACGGCACATATCAAGTCGTCGGCAGCAACGTATCGGTTCGTCCTTTGTCGAACGGTGCGCGGCCGAATGACTTGCGCTATCCGCTCGGAGTTCTGACGGCCGGCGATGCGGGGCAGACGGAGAAGCTGTTGACGCTCGTTCGCGCTTTCGTCGAGCCCTCTGTCTGGGACTCGTCCGGCGGCACGGGAACGCTCAAGGTCGAGGCCGATCAACTCGTCGCAACCGGTTCGACGGATGTTCAAGCTGCGCTGATGCCCGGCGAGCTGACCTTGTTTCTCGATCGCCTCACGACGGCGTGCGGCAAGCGGCCGACCGGTTCGCCGCCGAGTTTGGAGTCGCGTGCGGCGCAAGCGAAGAAAACGCTGGATAAACTCGTGACGATGAACTTTCGGCCGGGCGTGCCGCTCGCCGGAGTGCTGGCCCATTTGGAGAAGAGTGCCGACGTGATCATCACCGTCGATTTCATAGCGCTCGCCGACCATGGTTTTCTTCCCGATGCGAAGATCGGCATCGCGGCCGATAAATATCCGCTCGCGCAAGTTTTCTCCGCGTTGTGCGAGCCGCGCGATTGGGCCTGGCGAATCATCGATGACAAGACCTTCGAGATCACGACGCGCGAATCGCTCAAACGCCGTGGCTATGTCGAGTTCCACGATCTCAAGCCTCTGACGACGGCCGGCATCGCCCCCGTCGTGTTGATCGAACAATTGAAAACGCAATTCGCCGACGCCGGTTGGCGTGAAACCGGAGGCGAAGGAGTTCTCTACTACGACGCTCTCTCAGGCCGGCTCCTGGTTCGACAGCACCAAGACGCCCAACTGCGAATCGAGCGATTCCTTTCGGAACTCACCGCGGCGGCGATCGGCAACGCTTCGTCCATCGGCAGCGCAGTGCCGCTCGGTAACACCGTGCCGAAGGCAACACCGACCGGCACGCCCGCCCCGAGCAACTCACCGCCGCTTTCCGCTCCTTAGCGCGCTCCGTCGCGCCGCAGACCGAACGACAGAAACCGGATCCCCGTCGGTTCGTCGACGACGATCGTTCCGCCCGGAGCGAAATACTTTTGCAGCGTCTCGATCGGCGGCAAAGGGCGGTCGGCAAGTGCTTGGTTCAAATCTTTGAGTAGCGGATTCCGTTCGCCGCCGCGGGCCATCTGCTCTCGGATACGCTCGTTGAATGCGAGGCCATGCACGAACCGCAGTTCTTCGTCGGGCCGTGAAAATGCAAAGTAACCCGGCCCTTGATCGCCGGCGTAGCGCTTCGCCTTTCCTGCGATCAACTTATATTCCAAAGACGACGCCAGGCGATGCGCCTCGTCGCCGGCCGTCGCGATCGCCTTCTCTAAGACACTCGCGCGATCGGCGATCAAGAGGCAATCGCCGAGCAGACAGAACGAGGCTCGGGGGCGAAGTGCGGCATCGGCTTCCGTTTCATTGCGTCGCAAAGTCGCATCTTGGTAATACGTCGTTCCGGCGTAGCTGCGCGTCGCCAACTTGTCTTGCAGTTTCGTCGTCATCTTTTTCAATATCGGCAAGAACTTCTTACCGTCTTTCAAATGCACGCCGACGAGTTGCGCTCGGCTTTGCATGCTCACAGGCTCTTCGATCGAAAGCAGGAAGCTGATGCGACCTTCGAGTTCCGGCAGAAGTTCCGCCTCCAAGTCGATGTCGGTCTGCTTCAACAACGGATCGCGCACTCGACCTTGAAACGTTCCCCCGCCGCTGAAGCTGTCGACGATCGTGCGCAGCTTGTGATACGTTCGGTCGACGTCCCAAGCGAACGTCGCGTAGCTCGCCACGGTGTCGCACACCCACGGCTCGGGCTCGGTCTTCGTCGGCTGCAAGGCGATGAGTTCCAAAACTCCTGAGCGCGGCACATCCAGCAGCAAGTAGCCCTGTAGGATCGTCTCGAACGCACCTCGATTAAATGTCAGGCTTCCGCCGGCAGCCGTGAGCCCATCGAGCCCGAGTGCCGGCAATAAGGTAAGGCCGACTTGCGCCGCGGTGTTGTTGCGAGTCGTAGTTTGCCGGTGTCGCACCGTTCGAGGCAGTTGTCCCGTTCCAGATCGCCACGATTCGCTTGACGACATCGAGATCGGTGCCGATCACCAACACTCCTTCGCGACGAAGATAGAGCACTCGCTGAGCGCGTCCGGCCCCGGATCGAAAAACATTCAACTTCAGATCCCCGACCGACTCCGACTCTTCAATCCATCCGGCCGCGAGCGCCGTCGCTCGGCCGCGCTCGAGAAGCGTCGCAACGCTCCGATCTCCCTCAGGCACTTCCATAAGAAACAATAGAGCGGGGGACGCACCATCGACGCCGACGATCGCAACGCCGCATTCGCCGTGCGAGAGCCCTAGCAACTCGGCCAACGATAAGCCGAGCCGTTCCTTCACCGGCTCGAACGCCTTTTCCACCGCCGCGAACGCTTGATCCAGCAGCGGCTTGAATTGCGGGTCTTGCGCCATTCTTCCGATCGAGGTCTTCCACCACTCTTCGCGAACCAGTGAAGCGTCCGGAGCGCGAACGTAAGCGAGCGTTTCCGGCGGCAACATGCGAGCGAACTCGACCCGCTTCGTTGCCCCACGCGTTACATCCTCAGCGGCTTTCGCGCGTACAGGCTCCAGCGATACGCCGAGCATGGCGGCGACAAGGCAAAAATAGAAAGCCGAGATTCGGCGAACGACTGTCCGATACATGAGATAGGCGCTCGCATAAGTCCGAGTAAACGGCAAACTTTTACGGTCGTAGCGATTGTAGTATACTGAAACTCAATCGAGTCACTTAGTCGCTAGAGAATGACGAAAGGCGCAGCGATGAATCGATCGACGAAGCTCGTTGCGGCAGCCCTGGCCTACGTCGCGCCTCTCTGCTGCGGCTCGTTCGCCGAAGCTCAGCAGAGCGCGAGTTCGGGAAGCAGCGGCGCTTTCGGCGCGCGTTCACTTGGTTCGAGTTTCTCGCCAACCGCAAGCGGCTTCGCCCCCGGCGGCAGCAACGGGCTCGGTGCCGGCATGGGGGGCGTCGCAGGAATGACGACCCGCGGCGACAACACCGCCGGGCAAGTTTCAGGCAACGAACGCTTCGTGCGCGGCAGCCGCAGGCCGGGACAATTCGTCGGGGCAGACAATGCCGACACGTCGAACTTGATGAGCCAACTCTCTTCGATGGCTTCGCAAAACCAGCTCGGCCCGCAACGGAACAACAACGCGGCGAACCCGAACCGCACGACGGGCAACCTCGGCCTTGGTGCGCGGCGTGTCCAGCCGCGCGTGGCCGTGAGCGTCGGCTTCGATTATCGCACTGCGGGATCCGACGAAGCCGGCACCGTCTTGCAGAATCGGTTCACCAAGTCGTCGCGGCCCGGCCTACGTGGGCGCGTCATTGTGAATTTGGAAGGGACGACGGCGGTGCTTCGAGGGAATGTTGCCACGGAACACGACCGCGTTCTAGCCGAGCAAGTGGCGCTCCTAGAGGCCGGCGTCGGGTCGGTTCGAAATGAGCTGCAGGTGATCCAGAGGGAGAACCTGCCGACGCAGCAGGCGCCGTCGATCCAGCCGCTGAGCCCGCAAAGCCCGACGATGAAGTCGGCGCCGTCGAGTACCGGCTCGAATAGCTTGCGTTTGGTGCCGCCGGCTCCGTAGTCGCTCCAAAGCCCGGTTGCGTCGGTTGTGCGAAGCCGGTCCGTCGCAGAGCGTCGGTCCCTGTGGGGAGCGAGATCGTCGTGGTGCTCATTCGTCGCGGCGGGTTGCTTGAGTTCGCCGCGGCAGTCGGATCCATCGCCGGAGCATCATAGGCGACGAGTTGTACGCCATCGGCTGGAGCGCTCGGGAGCGGCCGTTGCGCAACCGGCGGATCGGGATACTTCGTCGGATCGCTCGTCCTTGAGCCGGGGAGATGCTGACGTGCCGCATCGCCGATTACGACCGGTCCGTTGTCCGGAGTAAAGCGGACTAGCAAGCTGATCTCTTTAAGCGGTCCACCGGCGGCATCCCACGGCAGCCACACGCTATAGGAATGCCCGAGCGACGACTTGCTGTAGTGCTTCTCGAACTGCTCGGTCGTGAAGACGAACTTCCGGTCGGGCTTCGTGTTTTCGACGTCCCGCCCGGTCTCGTCGAAGGCGTAGACCATCAACGAGCCGCGTACTTGGATCGGCTTTCCTCCTTCGACATCGTAGAACATCAGTCGACCGCCGAACCCGCGCGTTGCCGGCTTCATTCCTTCGGTCAGCACCGTATCGGTCCACACGGCCACGACCTTCATTGGCGCTTTGAGCTCGCCGTCACGTCCGGCACCCCAAGGAATATTCTTGCGCATGTCGAACTTGTCGAGATCGAATTTCGCGCAGCCGCCGAACGCAAGGAGCGCCGCGAGGCATGCGGCAATCGCAGTTCCGAAGACCGGCCAGTCGACATTCACGCTCTTCAAGTTCCGATTCCTTTATGGTTGCCGCGGTGGTTCGATCGGAGCGGCGTACTGAACTTGCACGACGCCGGATTGCGAGCCCGCTTCATTCGGTGCGGCTTCGCTCGGAGGTGCGACGTTTTGCACGGGCCAGCGCGGAGCCGGTGCGAGGCTACCGTCGGTCGGCGGCGGAGTCTTCATCGGAACGACGATCGGCTTTTCATCGAGTGTCGCAGGGGGAGTCGCGCCGTTGTTGGGAGCCGGAAGTTCGACGGCAGGATGCGGAATCGGCGTGCCGTGCGGCGATTCGTCGGGATAGATCACCATCGTCTCTTCGTCGGCCCAAAGATCGTTGCGTGTTTGCAGGCCGTTGTTGCCGTAGAGTGCCTTCACGTCTCCCAAGCACCACGACATCCGTGCCGATTCGATCTGCCGCAATCGAGCCGCATCTTGCTCGGTGCGAACGACGTGCGGCGTCATGATGATCAGAAGTTCGGTCCGTTCGCTCGTGATGTTGTCGTAACGGAATAGATTGCCGAGAATCGGAATCGACGACAACACCGGTACGCGGCGATGCACTTGCGACTTCGCCTTCGTAATCAAACCGCCGAGCACCACGGTTTGGCCGTTCATCGCGCTGACGGTCGTTTGCGCGGTCGTCGTATTGATGACCGGTTGACGCACGACTTCACCGGTCGTCGAAACGGAAATCGGTACACCTTCCGCTTCAGGCCCAAGAGCCGATTTCTCGGCGTCGATTTCCATCACCACTAAGCCATCGGGGCTGATTCTCGGCGTCACTCCGAGGATCAGCCCGACGTTCACATCGACCACGTTGTTGACTTGCCCGGTCGTGTTGATGGTCACTCCTTGCACACGCGGCACGCGCGAGCCGACTTGCACGAATGCGGCTTGGTTGTCGAGCGTCATCACTTGCGGACGACTGAGCACGTCGAGCCGACGACTTTCCTGTAGTGCGCGAATCAACACGCTCACGCTTTCGCTGCTCGCCGACAATACGAGACCGCCGAAGCCGAGATCGGCGTTCGTGCGTCCGACCGCGAAATTCGAAAGCCCTTGCGCGCCGAGTCGGCCGGAATTGGCTAGCGCCTTGTTGCTGCCGCTGTTGCCGAGTGGGGCATTATTGAATGCGTAGCCGGGATTGTTCGTCGCCGCGACGACGTTCTGATTCTGCGTCGTGATCGTACCGCCGCCGGGGACGGCTTGCTGCGTCGAGTTCGTAACGGTGACGAGATCGCCGAGCAGGCTGCGGTCGAACAAAATCGAATCTTGTAAGCCGAGCTCGATGCCGAACTCGTCGGTATTGTTGAGCGCCACTTCGGCGATGAGCACTTGAATCATCACCATCGGCGGTCGTGCGTCGATCTGCTCCACAACCTTGCGAATCTCTTCGAAGTAGCGCGGAGTCGAACTCACGATCAGGCTGTTGCTCACCGGTTCCGGCACGACGACCACTTCGCGCTCGATCTGCTCGAAAGGGCTCAGCAAGCCCGACGATACTTGCTGCACGTCGCGCTCGCTTCGGAGAAACTGGTTGATCGCCTGAGCGACGTCCGCAGCCGGTGCGTTCTTCAAGCGGTAGACCGTGCTCTGGCGTTGACGAATGTCGCTGTCGTCGAGCCGTAGAAGAATCGCTTCGACGACGGTGAGATCGTCGGCACTGCCGGAAGCGATGATGCTGTTGGTCCGTTGATCGACGGAGAACCGCAACCGAACGAGCAAGTTCGCCGTTCCTTGTTGCGATTGGGCTCCTTGCGCACCGAAGCCGCCGGCCGTTTGCGTTTGCAGCCCGAACAAGGCATTGAGCATTTCGACGAGCCGCGTGGCATCGCCGTTGACGATCGTAAAGACCTTGATTTGAGCCCGAGCCGCGGGCGTAGCGTCGAGCTGACGTACGAGCGCGGCGATCAAATCCATCGCTTCGGCCGGAGCGGAAACGACGAGCGAGTTGGCTCGCGCATCGGCCGTGATCCGGACTTCGGTGAGAATGCCCGAGCGATATTGCTTGTGCCCTTGCGAGTCGATAGTGCTGAACCGCAATGCGGCCGAGCGTGGTCCCGGCGCGGTCGCGGCATTCGCTCCCGGTTGTGCTCCTGCGCCGCCGAGTGCCCCGGCGATAGCTCCTGCCGGCGTGTTGCCGGTCGTGCCGAGTTGCGCGTTGACCGACTCTTGCAATACCGGCGCAAGTTCGTCGGCCAGAGCGTTGTCGAGATGAAACACACGGAGTTCGTTTTCCGCTTCGCCCGTCGTGACGTCGAGCCGCTTAATAAGCTCACCGGCTTCGATCAAATCGCGAGGGCCGCCGCGCACGATCAGGGAATTGCTCCGCACGTCGGCCGTGATCTGGATTTTCGTCGAGAGGCCCGGCCGGTCGACGAAGAAGCTTTGCAACGTCGTTTGCACGGCCGTGGCCGTGGCATGCTTCAACGGATACACGGCGAATTGCGAAGCGGGATCGACCGGTTGATCGAGCTTCTTCACAAGCTCTTGCACCGCTTGCACGCTCTCGGCGCGACCGATCAGCAACAGTGCGTTCGGCTTCACGAGCGCCGTAATGCTCACTTTCCCCTGTCGGGGCGAAAGAACGGCATCGTAGATTTGCGTCACGACGCCGGTGAGCGCTTCGCCCGAAACATGCGCGAGCGGCACGATCTCGATCGTCGGCTTCGTGTCGACGCTGAGGCGTTCGATATCTTCGATGATCTTCAAGACGCGCTCGACATCGCGATCGTTGCCGCTCACGACGAGCACGTCGAGCCCCTCGAGGAATTCGATCTGCACGGGCCCGACGAGTCCGGTGTTCGTGCCGAGCGCCGCTTGTACGTCGGCGGCGACCGTTGCTGCATTGCGATTCGGAATACCTTGATTCGGTGTGTCTTGATTCGTCGGTGGATTTACGGCCTGAGCTTGCGCCGCGGCGGCGGGAATCGGCGGCGCGACGGCACCTGCGGGCACTTGAGCGTTGTTCGCCTGATTGGGATTACGAGGCTGGAAAACCTGCGCCATGAGCGGCATCGTTTCCGGTAACGCTCCTCGCTCGCTCTCGCGATCGGTGTCCGGTTTCGCAGCGATCCGGTGCGACACGGTCATCGCTTGCCGCAACGACTCTTGATCGGCAGCGCGATAGGGGACGACATGCTTAGGAGCTTCTTCGGCTTTCCGATCGAAAGCGGCGATCAGTTTCGCAGCCGCGGTCGCACGACGCTCGTCTCCGACGAACTCGATCGAGCGGCGCGCCGGATCGTAGACGATTTCCAGCGGCTCCGCCTCCTTGAGCGCCAATCGTAGGCGAACCCGTCCATCTCCTTCAGTGGTCGTGGTCGAGAGGCGCACACCGTAGAGACGCCGAATCTGAGCTTCAAGCGTCGGCCATTCAATTGAGCGTAGCGTGACGCTTAGAGCGTTCGCCGCGGTGAGTTCGGGAACGCCCTGAGGTTGCATGGCGATCGGCGGTGTCGCCACCGGCTGCAGTTGCGCATCCACGAAGTTTGCGATCTGTTGTTGCGTTGCTTCGTCGGCAACGACGAGCACCTGGCCGGTGCGCGCATCGGCTGCGATGCGAGTCGCGCCTGCGGCATAACGGCGACGTAGCTCCTCGGCCAGCGTTTCCGGAGCGATGCCGGGCAATAAGTACGAGCGCATCGACGGGGCGACGGCCGGTGTCGAGGCGGCGGCGACTGTCGCACGGTCGAGATTAGCGACGGCTTGTGCCGCGAGGTTTTGAGTTTGCGGCGAGCCGCGGATCAGGAGACGATTCGTGTTCGCATCGACGACGATCTCGAAACGCTCGCCGCTTCCGGAAAGAAGCGATTCGAGTTGCGCCCGTATTTCCTCGGCGCGCACGTTCCGCAACGCATAGGCTTCATACGTTCCGACGATCGCGGAAGGCGTCGACTGCGCTTGCGCCGCCGGCAGCGCGATATGCGCGAGCCACAATAGCACCGGCAACCATCGTGTGAGATGGTGCTGCGCGCTAGATCGTTGATTGGCGGTCGCGAAATTCACTTCGAGCGTCGCTGAGCGGGATTTGCCCCCCCGCCAGTTCGACTGCCGTACGCAAGTATGCCGGCGCATACTTCGCGACACGGCTTCTATCGGCCCGGCTTGCGGGAAGCTTGAGAGATTCTCGCGACTTTGAGAATCCGCTCACCGTTGCATGCCGGCAACGCAGCGCTCGCCGGCGAATATGCGGAATTCTTATAACGGCGCTGCCGGCAACTCGACCGCTTGCCCGAGCGATTTTCCGAGACTGACGATGCGGCGTTTTCCGGCCGAATCGATTTCGATTTCTTGATCGCCGATGCGCACGAGCTTGCCGGAGAATTGCCCGACTTCGACCGCATCGCCGACGGAGAGCTTCAACAATTGATTCGTCGGGCGAACGTTGAGCCAAGCCTGGGGTTTGAAGTCGACGAAAATGATCGACGTCAGAAATGTGAACTTCGCCGGATCGAACGCCGGCGGGGCAGGAGGAATCGCTTCAACGGCGATCTTCGGCGGAACGGCAGGCGGTGGAGGAACATACGGCGCAAATACGTTACGCGCGACGATCGCTTGAGCGAGTTCCGTCCCGCGGGCTTCGTCGAGCTTAGAGCCTGTCGTTGTGTTCAAAGTATCGGCTCGGGTCGCGTCGTCGACGGCGAGCGCTTCGATGCCGGCCGTGAGTTGTACTCCACCGCCGTCGAGCGCAGGCTGGAGCGAGACGTCGCGCAGTTGATGCAGATGATCGGCCCGATAAAAAGTAGCGAGCCAAGCAGCTACTTGGGCGAGCGTCCCTCGGGCACGAAGCGTAAACGGCAGCTTCGTATAAATGCCGCGCAACTGCGTGCTTCGGCCGGGCTCTACGTTGACCTGCGTCAACTGCGCGCGGTCGACCGTACCGACCAGCCAGTTCTGATACAACGAACGTGCCAACTCCGCATCGCGCGGTAAAGATTTCTCTTCCCACGTGGCCAGCCGTTCGTTGTCGAGTCCGGCTCGAGCGATGAAGAGGCGCTTCTTTTGTACTTCCTTCGTGAGCGATTCGATTTGCCCGCGGCGCAACTGCATCGCCTCGTCGAACGATTGACGACCGAGCCATGCGACGGTGACGAGCCCCAGCGCGGCGACGACCGCGGCCAGCTTTTTCTCGCGAGGTTCAAGAGCCATTAGCTCCCCCTTTCACGATGGGAGGAGCATTCGCCTGCACCGGCTTCGCTGCCTGTGCATCGGTCTTTACCGTCAGGTTCGACTTAAATCGCCAAGGGTAGCGGCTTGTTTGCGGATCGTGCTGCCGTCCTTTGCCTTCGATCGAATGCTGTGCATCGCGCAAGCGCCGTTCGAGCTCATCCACGACGTCGGCATCGCTCACCAGCCCGGACATTTGCAACTCGCCTCCTTGCGGATGCGCGGTGAAGCGAAGTTGCGTGAGTTGTAGTTGCTCGGCCGAGGGCGCGAGCCGCGAAAGCCGTTCAAGCTCGGCAAGCCACACGACGTCAGACTTCAACCAGCGCTCGATCTCGGTCGCTTTCCGTTCGATCTCGGCTGCGGTTTTCACCGGTGCTTCGAGCGCGCTCGAAGTTCGCTTCAAGGCGACGATTTCTTCGTCGAGCCCGTTTAAGCGGCTCTTGGCGAAGAGCCAAATCCCGGCGAAGAGCAATGTCGCACAGAACGCGCCGATCAGAACTTGCTTGCGACGATTCGGAGGTGGAGCGGCCCGGCGCGGGTTCACGAAGTCGAACCGTGGACGAACTCCCTCCGCTTCATCGGCCGCCATGCCGAGCACTGCGGCGAAGCGACCATGCGCGGCCTCGTCGGTCGCCGCGTATTCGAGCGGCTCCGGCAGCGGTTTCCAGGGATCGACTAAATCGACCGCCACGACCAACTCGCTCGCAAGTTTCGTTGCCGTCGCGGCCCAATCGTCGGCCGCGCCGCAAAGCTCGATCCTTTCCACGCGCCGTTCCGGCCACTGATGATGCACGGCCGCGAGCGTGCGGCGAAGCTCGCTCGACAATGCACGGGCATATTCCGGCGCTGCCGTATCGCCCGGCATGCGTGCGCTTCGCAGCAGCACGATGTTCGGTCCGACGAGCGCCGTGACCTCGGCCTCGTCCGCCGCCGGCTCGACCAATAGTCGCGCTACGTCGTCGTGCGGCAATCGCCGCAAAGCCAACGACGCCGTTGCCGCCGGGCGAAGCAAAAGCCGCTTCAGACGCAGGCCCGCTTGTTCGCAAACTTGCGCAATGTGGGACATCGCCGAGCCGTCGACGGTCGCCGCCAAAACGCTTCGAGCTTCGCCGGCTATTGCGGCAGTGGGGACATAGTCGAGCGCGCCGTCGGCCGCGAGCGCGTGAAACTCGCGCTGCGCAAGAAAACGGACCATCTCCGGTAGTTCGTCGTCCGGCGCAGGGGGGAGTGCGAGTTGTTTCAACTCGACCGCCGTTCGTCCGATTGCGACGATCGCCTCGCCGCGCCCGATATTGCGCAGTCGAAACGCCTCTTGCAAAGCCGCGGCGCGCTCGCTCGTCGCTTGCACATCAAACGTCGTCGTGCCCGGCCAAGCGACCGTGAAGAGATGCTCGATGCGCATCCGCTTGCCGCGCAACGTGCCCGCGGCGATGCGAGCCTCGCGCACATCCCAGTCGATCGCGATCAAAAGCGGCATGCGGATTCGTCGTGAAAGTTAAGGGCCTGCGATGCCGAGGGTCGTCGTCGAAAAGCCGACGCCCAGATGCGTCAGGTCTCTCCAGAGTAATCGTCGTGGGACGGTCGAGGTAGCGTCAATCAAGGTTTCGACGCGAGCCGCGGGCCCGCCTTCGTCGTAATAGCCGATGATTTGCGCTCGATACACATGCCCGGCGGCCGTCACGTAGGGGAGCAAGGCTTTCATTTCATCGAGCGTGACGATGCTTCGGCTTAACAACCACGTCGGATATTCCGAGCCGGGCATCTGTTCCGTCGGCTCGGGATAACGCATCGCCACGATCTGCTCGACCTGCTCCGCGGTAAACCCAGGAATGCCTTGCAGGAGTGCTCGCGGTGCTTGGTTGATGTTGATTCGACCGGGAACGACGGTCGCATCGGTAGTCGCAAGTAAGTCCATTAGAATCGGCAACATCGGTCCGAGCAGCAGCGGATCGTTCTTCACCGGCGAGACCACGGCGATCGTGTTCCCTTGCACCGTCGCGCTCGTCGTCGCACCGACGAGGTCGAGCGGAGTTTTGAATCGATAGCGGGCCGTCTTCGTGAAGTCGGGAGGAGGAGCCGTAGCAAGGTTCGTGTTCGCGCCGCCGCTACCGGTGTACGTGCCGTTCTGACGATACGTGACGATGAACGACGCGAGATCGGCTTGGCCGGCCGCTTGTAGATCGGCGTAAATCTTCTCCAGATCGTCGCCGTTGATGTTGATACGTGGGGTGCCGTCGGCCCGGCGATTTCCTTCGGCTCCGTGCAACGCGAGGTAACCGTTCCAGCCGCGGTCGAACGAGCCATCGTTGTTGTCGACGTTCTCGGGCAATAGCACGTCGCGTTCTGCCGCATCGACTAAGCCGTTGCGATCGACGTCGAGCCCAAACAGGTGCGCCCGCGTTACGCCTTGAACCAGCAACAATTCTTCGAGCGTATCGAGCGGTCCGTTTTTGGGAGCGTAGGCCGGCGCAAGGCCCGAATAGTAGCTCGCTTCTGCGCCGAACTCGCGAGGTTCGTCGTCATCATCGAGCCAGTCGAGAATCGAATCGGCGATCTCTTCGCTCATACCCGGCACCGCCATCAGGCGCGTTCGTTGTTTCGTCTCGTCGGTATGGAGCGTCAGCAGGGCATTGAGGTTCAGCTTTGCGGATTCGTCTTCGAGCCCATAACGGAGCGACGTCTCGCTCCCTGCGGTGTGCGTCGAAGCCAGGATCGAGAAGCGGGCTCGGTCGGCGGGGTGCGCATCGTCGATGATGGTAATGGCTCGCAACTCAGCGGGATTGTCGTAAAGGCCGCCTTTTTCGCGGAGCATCGCGGTGTCGAGTTTCAATAGCGAGTGCAACTTCTCGGCCCCGCTTTCGCAGAGCAGCCGAGCCTGCACCGAGCGTCCGAAGGCATCGGCCGCTTGATACTCGGCGAACATCAGATCGGCAAAGGTATAAGCGGCGAACGAGAGCAACGTAACCACGACGAGCACGACGATGATCGCCATACCGCGGCGCGTCTTACGCGAAGAATGGTCGTTCATTTCGTGGTCTCCACGGAAGACGACTGAGAGCTGTCGGTACCGGTAGAAGACGAAGAAGCCGACGCTCGTGCGGCCGGAATACTTACGACCGAGCGGTATGTTTGCGGCTGCGTGAGCATTGATGAGGACGAGACGGCCGGCATCTCGGGGGGATGAAGAGTCAGCAGGATTTCCACCGCGGTCGGCAATGTGCCGCCGGATGAGTCCCACACGGTTTGCCATTGCGTGCCGTCGTAGTAGCGAAACTCGATCGCAGCGACTTCTGCCGCGAGCAGTTGAGCATTTCCGGTTCCGACTGCGCCGCCGCTTGCGGAGCCGTAACTTGCGGCGGCACGATCGGAGCTTTGACGATAGAGTCCCATTCCGGTCATAGCAGTGGTTCCGCTTGCTGCACTTCCACTTGTGCCGGCGGGCGACAACGAGAGAAAGTAGCCGACGGTTTTCACATCGCCCGGAGCGTCCGTCGCGGCTCCTGCGAGATTCGTCGCCGAGCCGTTCGCGCTCGGCAAGCGACTGACATCGACTTGCAAACTAAATTGATCGCCGTAAATTCCCGGCGGCTTAATTGTCGACGGTTCCGCTTCGGTCTCTGCGGCAGATGTTTCCGTGGAGTTACCGGAAGAATTCTTGCCGGAGGTGCTTCCGCTCGTTGAGATCGATCCGGATGTTGCGGTGGTCGACGATGACGCCGAGTTGGGCTTCAACGTGCTGAGAGTCGTCAAGGTCTTGAGCGGTTGTAGAGTTTGCACGCCTGACGCACCGGAGCTATTGGAGGAAGTCCCGCCGGTCGAACCGCTCGATGGAGCTGCGCCTCCGGTCGATCCGGAACTCACGCCTCCCGACGTGGACGTTGTCGAAGCGGCAGCTACGGCGATGGCATCGTCGGTTGAACCGGCGCTCGATGCAACCGGCTCGACGTGCGGCACCGCCCCGCGAAGGTCGTCGGCGATGCGTCGCAATAAAGCGCGGGCCAACTGCGCTTGCTCCACTTCCGCCCGCCCGACTTCGGCGACGCGCAGATGGATGTTCAACGCCGAAGCGATCGCGGCGATCAACACGCCCGTGATGACGAGCACCAAGAAAACTTCCAGCAGCGTGTAGCCGTGTCGAGTTTGAAGCTTGGGTTTGTGGCGGGAGCGGAACGCATTCATTGCGATCCTCCGCCTGTAGGCGTCGAGGTCGACGTCGTGCCGCCGACTCCCGCAGTCGTCGTGAGTGGATCGATGATCCAACGGACCAGAGAAAACTCCACCGGCCGCCGCGTAGCCGGGATGTTTTCGATGAGCGTCACCCGAACGGAAAGCAACGTCGGGTCGGTTGCGTTCGGTGTCGCGGTGACCGAATACGACCACTCAGGGTCGGTTTCCAGCGGCACAACGGTCACGTTTGTCGGTGCGACGATGCCTGCCGTGATTTCGGCGAGCTTGCTCTCACAGTGGAGCTGCGCCTTCGAGATTGCGGCGGCCCGATGCGCGCTGCTCAACCCTTGCTCGGCGAGAACGCCGATCGTCGCCAAGCTGCCGACGAGAATCGCCAGAGCCAACAACACTTCGAGCAACGTGAATCCGGAGCTTCGCGAGGCGCGCTTCATGGGGCTTGCCCCCCGTTCATAAGCTCCCCGCTCGTTAGCTCGCTTACGAGAGTCGCGCCGGTGAGCCCGCGCAGCTCCAGTCTTAGAAACATCGTATGTTCGTTGACGAGCGTAAGCTGAGCGCTCGAAGTGGTGCCGTCGGGATGGAAGTAAATGGTCGTCGACGATTGTACGTCGGCAACGGCGGGAGTGCTCGGCTGCGAGAAACCGGCCGGTTGCGGGGCTGGAGTTACGTCGTCGATCGCCGCGACTTGCTGAATCCGAATCCCTTCGGGCAAGGTCCTCGCAACGGCGGCAGCGGCAGCGGCAACTTCCGGGCTCGTCACTGGTTGATCGGCCGGCCCGATACGATAGCGGCCGGTTGTAGAATCGAAGCTGAGCATTTGCAGCTTGCCGCTACGCATCGCCGCGACGCGTCCGCGCGTCAGATCGGCACGAAGTTGGTCGGCTGCTTTACGAAGTCGCTCCGCTGCGAACGGCTTATCGAGCGCCGGCCACACGAGCGCCCCTACGACGATCATCAATGCGAGGGTGAGCCCGATTTCGACGAGCGTGAAGCCGCGGCTGCGCACAGAGCGAGAGGCGGAAAAATTTCGTTTGCGCGGCTGCATGATTTTCTTACGGCGCTACTTCACAGCCGCTTGTTCCCAGTTGCCGACGTCGTCGGCGGTGCCGTCGATGGCGTCGGGACCGGCGGACCAAACGTCGAAACTCGTCGGGTTGTAAGTGCCGGGGGCACGGATCTTATATTCGCCTCCCCAGGGATCTTTCGGCAGGCCTTTATCGAGATAAGGGCCTTTCCATTTCGTCGGATCGACGTCGGCAGGAGCCGTGATCAGCGATTGCAACGAGGTGGGGTAATGCTTCGTGTGCATCCAATAGGTGTTGATCGGCGTTTCGAGCAAGCCGATCTGGCTCTTCGTCGCCTTGACGTCGGAGTCGCTGATGACGTTCTTGAACGACATTGCGACGAGTGAGCCGAGGATCACGAGAATCGCGAGCACAAGCAGCACTTCCATGAGCGTGAAACCGGCGCGCGAGCGACGACGGTGAAGGCGAACATGCATAGACATCGAGAACACTCCGTAAGACGAACGATTGGGGGCGACGAACGTCGAGGTGCCGACCAGCGGCATGTCGACGAACTCGGTAACGGGAAGCTTAAATCGCGGTACTCATTTTAATCACCGGGAGCAACAGAGCGACAGCTAACAATAGCACGACCAAGGCTAAGACCAGCAACATCAGCGGCTCCAGCAATCGAACCAACAAGTCGAGTTGCCGCCAAGTGCGGCGTTCGAGGCCGTCGGCGATGCGAATAAGCACGGTATCGAGCGTAGCCGATTCTTCCGCCACGGCGATCATTTCCACGACCGTCGGCGGAAAGTGCCCGCACGCGGCGAGCGGCTGCGCGAGCGACTGGCCTGCCGAAATGTTTTGCGATGCTTGCGAGACGGCGTCGGCCAGCACGCGGTGTCCCGCCGCCGAGGCGCTGATCTCCAGAGAGCGCAAAATCGGCACGCCGTTTTGCAGCATCGTCCCCAGCACACGGCAAAATCTCGCCACGGCGAGGTTCAAGAAGATCGGCGCCGCCAGCGGAACCTTGAGCTTCATGCGATCGGCCCAGAGCCGGCCGGCGTCGGTGTTTAGTTTCTTCCAGGCCGCGGTGCCGCCGCCGATGAGGGCGATCGCCAAGAGCCACCACCAAGTCTGGAGCTTGCTGCTGGTCGCGAGCAGCCAGTCGGTGAGTGCGGGAAGTTCGCCTCGCTCGCGCAGACGCGCGAACAACCCTTCGAACTTCGGCACGAAGAAGATCAGCAGCACCGCTACGACCAGCGTTCCGATGATGCCGAGGAACACGGGATAGGCGAGCGCTCCTTGCGTACGGCCTCGCAGTTCGTCTTGCTTCTCGGTGAACTCGGCGACGCGCTCGAGCGCTTCTTCGAGAAACCCACCTTCGGTTCCCGCGCGCACCATGCTCACGGACATTTCGCCGAACACGCGCGGATGGCGCGCCATCGCCTCCGCGAGCGGCTTCCCCTCTTGGACGTCGCTGCGAACGCGCTCCAGCACCTCGATGAGCCCCGCGTGCGAGGCCTGCTTCCGCAACACTTCGAGCGCTCGTAATAGCGGAACGCCGCTCCGGAGCAGATCAGCGAGTTGCCCGAAGAGGGTCGTCAACAAGGCCGCTTTGACGCGCTTCGTTCGGCCGCGCGCGTCGGCAGGCCGTTCCGCTTCGACTTGCACCGGAAACAGCTGCAAGCCGCTGAGCTGCGCGATCGCTTCTTGCTGCGTCCCTGCCGAAACCTTACCGCTCACCTTCCGGCCACCGATGTCGCGCGCGATATAAGCAAACTCAGGCATGAGCGGGGCAGGGAAGAGAAAAGAACGGATGCGACGGCATCCTTGAAGCTACGAAATCGATTTTACGAACGGATCACTTCTCCCTTGGTCACGCGCGCCACCTCTTCGATCGTCGTGCGTCCTTCGAGAACTTTCAGCCAGCCGTCTTCGCGTAGCGTGCGCATTCCTTCCCCGATCGCGGCTTGCTTGATCTTGTAGCTGCTCACGCGATCATGCGCGAGTTGGCGAATCGGTTCGGACGTGACCATGAGCTCGAACAGCCCTAGTCGGCCGGCGAATCCCGTTTGCCGGCAGGCCCGACAACCGACGCTTTGATAGAGCGGCGACTTCGCGGCCTGCCACCGTGCCACCGGGAAATCTCGCGGCAACTCTTCAACGTCGGGCTCATAAGCTCGTTTGCATTCGCCGCAGAGTTTGCGCACTAAACGCTGCGCCATCACGGCCTCGACCGTGCCGGCTACGAGAAACGGTTCAACCCCCATATCGATCAGCCGCGTGTAAGCGCCGGCCGCGTCGTTGGTGTGCAACGTGCTGAAGACGAGATGGCCCGTGAGCGAGGCTTGAATCGCGTTGTCGGCCGTTTCGAGATCGCGGATTTCGCCGATCAGCACGACATCCGGATCGTGTCGTAAGATGCTGCGCAACGCGGCGGCGAACGACAGGCCGATCTTCGGATGAACTTGGATCTGACTGATGCCGTCGAGTTGATATTCGACGGGGTCTTCCGTCGTGATGATCTTCGTCTCTTCGTCCCGAATCTCCAAGAGAGCGCTATAGAGGGTCGTCGTCTTGCCGGAGCCCGTCGGTCCGGTAACGAGGAGGATGCCGTGCGGCAGGCGAATCAGCTCGCGGAAGATTTTGTGTTGGTCTTCGGCCATGCCGAGCTTGCGAAGTTCGAACTCCATGCGCCCTTTATCGAGCAAGCGCATCACGATCCCTTCGCCGTGGATCATCGGAATGACCGATACGCGCACATCGACCTCGCGACCGCGCACTTTCAGCTTGATCCGGCCGTCTTGCGGCAACCGCTTCTCGGCGATGTTGAGCCGCGCCATGATCTTGAGCCGGCTGATGATCGCGGCTTGAAAACGGCTGATCTCCGGCGGCATCGGCTGGTTTTGCAGTAGGCCGTCGATGCGATAGCGAACCCGCAAGCCGGATTCTTGCGACTCGATGTGAACGTCGCTCGCGCGGGCCTCGATCGCTTCGAGCAGGATCTCGTTGACGAGCCGAACTACCGACGCTTCCTGCGCCATTTCGGAAAGTTCGGAGCCGTCCGTTTCGATTTCGCCGACGAGCTCGACCCCGTCCGCGGCGGCCGCGGATTGCGCGATCAACCCTTCGACCGTCTCGCTTCCGACGCCGAGATGCGTCTTGATGAGCTTCGCGAGTTCCTTGCGCGAGGCGAGCACCGGCTCGATCGTCAGACCGATTCCCGACGAGAGTTCATCGAGCGGATAAAGATCGAACGGGTCGCTCGTGGCGACGACGAGCGTGCCGTTGTGTCGACGTACCGGGAACAACGACTGGCGATGAATGAATCGCGCCGGAAAGCCGGGCAAAAGCGTGAGGTCGACCGGAGTTTCGGCGAGATCGATGAATTCAAGCCCGACCGCGTCGGCCAATGCGCGGAGCGCGACTTCTTCCTTAACCAAGCCGAGGTCGACGGCGATCTGATCGGCGCGTCGACCTTCGGCCGCGGAAGCACGAACCCTGACCAATTGTTCTTTGGTTAGGAGTCCGTTGCGAACGAGTATTTCGCCTGCTTCCATGGAGCAACGTCAAAAATAGAAATGCAGAAGCGAAACGACGGACGATTCATAAACACCGCGGCGGCGCTTGCATCGCGCCGCCGCGGTTTCATTTCGACGAAAGGTTAGTTATTCGGTGCAGCGCCTGGGCGAGCCCCGCCTCGGCCGCCCGGACCGCGCAATTGCGTGAAGTCGATGTCCGCCTTCTCGCCTTTCAGCTTTTCGAATTGCGCACGCTGTTCGGTGGAGAGGACGGCGAGCAACTTATCATTCATTTCCTTACGCATTTCTTGGAACTTGGCTCGCGCCTCTTCGCTTGGCCCTTGCCCTTCGCCCCGACCGGCTCCCATTGCTTCGCGCATCTTCGTGGCGGCCTCTTCGCGCACCGTGGCGAGTTGCTTCTTTTGATCGTCGCTCAACTTCAGAGCGTCGGCCGTTTCCGCATTGCTGAGCGCGCCGGCGCCTTGGGCTTGGATCATGAGTTCCTTAAGGCGGTCTCGTTGGTTCGGCAGAAGCACTTCGTTGATCTTGCCGCGAAGCTCCTTCTGGGCCGCTTCCCGCTTCGTTTGCATTTCTTCGAACTTGGCGCGACGTTCGGCTTCAGGCAAGTCGCGAATCCCTTCGAACTGTCCGCGCGCTTGAGCTTGCGAATCTTCACGTAGCTTCGTGATCTGTTTGACTTGATCGTCGATGAGTTCGAGTTCCTTTTGCACCTTCTCGTTGCCGAGCAATGCCGATTCATTGATCCCGCCGAATCCGCGTCCGCCGCCGAATCCGCCGCGCTGGCGGCCGGCTTCCGGTTGCTGAGCTAGGCCGACGTCGGCCAACGCGCCTGCGAGTAAAAGTCCGAAGCAAGCGAAACCAAAAAGCGAGAGCGAGCGTTTCATCGTAGAAATTCCTTTATCCGTTGTTTACTTGGTCGTTTCTTTCAACCACGTTCCTAGCATTGCCGATCTGCAGAGGCCTGTCCGGCGCGCGGCGATCCTTAAGAGATTAAACCAAACGCGTTCGGTAGGGTTTCGGTTTGCGATTCCTATTTCCATGAGATCGTCGTAAAGTCGCCACTTCCGCGGCAACCGATTCAATGGCCCCAAGAAACGAGCCCACCCTGCCGCTCCGGTGTAGGAGCGGCATCCGAATCCGTTTATGATAATGGCATCCGCCTCGATCCGCTCGACTTTTTCGGGCTCCCAACATGCCGAACTCGTTCGATAGCACTCCTTTTCGCCGGCTTGCACGGTTCGCTGCTGCGCCGGCGAGTGTTGCCGCTATTGCGTGGCTTTCTTCAACGCTCGTTTTTGCGCAGCCCCCCGGCGGCAGCGAACGAGGGGGAGAGCGGCGGCGTGGGTTCGATCCCGAGGAGATGATTTCGCGGCTCGATGAAAACAAGAACGGGCAGATCGATCCGGAAGAGATGCAAGGCCGCGCTCGATTCTTTTTGGAAGGCATTGCGCGCGACAACGGCCTTGATCTCTCGCAACCGATTCCGGCCGCGAAGCTGCGCGAGTTGATGCAGGCTCGCTTCCAGCAGGGGGGACCGCCGCGCGACGGGGGTCGCCCGCAACCGGCTTCGACTGCAAAACCGACGACCGCGAAGGCGGCGGTCGTTATGCCGAACGGCTTCGGTGTGGAAACGAAAACTGTGACGAAGGTTCCCGGCTTCGGCACCGTCTCCGGCGTCGATAGTTGGGACACGATCAAAGCGAAGTACGAGCCGCGGATCGTCGAGCGCGTGGAAGATTCATTGAAGCGCTACGATAAAAATCAGGACGGCATTCTCGACGCCGAAGAAATCAAGAACGGGCAATGGCGGGGCGACCCACAGGAGAGCGATAAGAATCGCGACGGCAAGCTTTCACGCAGCGAACTCGCCGAACGCCATCTCCTGCGCGAACGAAACGGAGGTGGACAAGGAGGGCCGAATGGTCCGGGCGCGGGACGTCCCGCTTTCGGCGGCGCGACGAACTCTTCGACTGCGATCTCCACGCCGGCTTCTTCCGCAGCGGTTAGTTCTTCGCCGAAGACTTCCGCCGGCAGCGATGAGCGCGTGGCGAAGTATGCCGAAGGATTGCTGAATCAGTACGACGCGAACAAAGACGGCGTGCTTCAGAAAGACGAATGGAGCAAGATGCGCGGCGAGCCGAAGAAGTCGGATCGAGACAACAACGATTTGATCACGAAAGAAGAGCTTGCGGCGCACCTCAGTAACTACGGCTTGCCCGATTGGTTTACACGGTGCGATACGAACGGCGACGGGCAAGTGGCGATGGGAGAGTTTTCCGCGGCGTGGGACGATGCGAAGGCGGCCGAGTTCGCGCGGTGGGACCGCAACGGCGACGGGCTCATTACGCCACGCGAATGTACGGGCGAGAAATAACCGTTTAGCGTTCTCGCTTAGCGTCCGCGTGCGCCACCGGCTCCGCCGCCTCGATTTTGATTGCCCCCCCGGCCGCCGCCGAAGTTGCCTTGCCCGGCACCACCCCCTGCGCCGCCGAAGCCGCCCCGCATGTTGTTGAACGTCTCCATCCGTTGCCGCATCATTTCCTGCATCGGATCATTGCTGCCGCCTGCCGGGCGCTGGCCCGAGGCATCGGAGGCGCCGTTAGCCGTTGAGGTCGCCGCCGCCGGTTTGTCCGTCGTGCGGGCCTTATCGCCGACGATCGCGGCCAGCGCCTTCTGCACCGTCGCCGGATTGCTCCGCTTGAGCGTCACGACTCGAATCGCCGTGTTCGATTCGCTGGTCGCATGGTCGAGAGTTTGCACGAGCTGCTCGATCTCTTCGTACAAAGCTTGCGGTGCCGAGACGATCAGCGAATTGGTGCGGGTGTCGATGCCGATCGAGATTTTTTGCGTTTCGGCACCGCTACGTCGACCGCCGGCTTGCGCTCCGCCTCGCCCACCGCGAAGCATTTGCATCAGCTCTTCAGGCGTCGGCTGCCGTTGACGATTCGCTCCCGCCATCCGTTCGGAATAGACCTCGCGCAGAATATCGGCGATCTGCGTCGCGCCGGTATTGCGAATCGGAATCAAGCGCGGCCGAGGGTTCACGGTCGACTCGGGAACGTCGAGTTGATCGACGATCTTGAGCAACTGTTCGATCAAGTCTAAGTCGGCGGGAGTCGCTTGCACGATCAACGCATTCAGCCGCGCGTCGGGCACGATCATCACCGACGAACTTGCCGTGATCGTCGAAGCCCCGCCTGGCGCTCCGGCCCCCATCATCGCCCCCACCAAGTTACCGCCGGTGTTGCCGAGCGCCATGCCCGCGATGTCGCCGAGGAGCGAACCTCCTCCGCTGCCGCTTCCTCCGGCACCGAAAACCGCTTCGAGCGTTTCGGCCGCCGCGGCTGCGCCGGCGTTCTGCAAATAGAAAACGGTAAACTCTTTGCCGCCGGTCGCAGCGCGACTCGCGAGCGACGTGAGCAGAGATTCGAATTGATCGAGCGCGTCGAGATCGTCGCTGGCGATCATCAAGCCGTTCGGCCCGGAAGCGACGACGATCGGCGGCAACTCTTTTTCGGGCACCACGATGGGAGCCGGCTGCGTCGCGGGTGCGCCCGCGGCGGTGTCGTCGGCAAGCGTGCGCCGCAACACGACGGTTTGTACTCGCACGCCGGTCGATGCCGCTTTCTCGGGAGGTGTCCGAGGCTTCTCCTCAGCCGCCGGAGCCGCCGGCGATTTCGCGGGTGCCTCCGGACTCGGTGCCGCGGCAGGAACCGGCGGCGCAACGGATGGCACGGCTGATCCGGCCGGATAGTTGGAGCGGATATTCGACGAAGGGCTCACGACCTTAATCTTGTTGGCCCGCATCGTCGGCCAAACCGCTTCGAGTTGTTCGAGTGCGGTACGCGCACTGCGCGAACTAAGGGGCAACATGCGGACGTTCGTCCGCTCGGTGGTGCGTGCGGCACCGTCGGAAGCTTGTTCTCCCATTTTGATGAGCAAGCTTCGGATCTGTGCGATCTGCGCCGCCGAACCACGGACGATCAATTGCCGCGCGAGAGGGTCTGCTTCGGCCTTCGGCGCACCGGCACCGGCCGCCTCGCCACCGGTGCCGAACAGGCGATTGATCGCTGAGACCGCGGTCTGCGGATCGACGAACTGAAGCCTTAGGACTTCGACTTGTCGTGCTTCGCGTTGCATCTGCTCGATCACGGCCCGAATCGTGGCGTGCTGCGTCGGACGAGCCAATGCAACGAGCTTGCCGGTCTGTGGATCGGTCGTAAGTCGGACGTCGGAATGGCTCGACATCAAGGTTTGCAGCACTTGCAAAACCGAAGTCGGATCGGA